>QIAI01000283.1 GCA_003224995.1 Acidobacteriota bacterium | reverse complement strand
CTGAATTCGCGTGAACGGACACGGTCCCGCAATGCAGGACACGCGTGCGTTTCTGAATTCGTTCCCCGGGCCAGCATCGAGCGTCGCAGAGGCGACCGCTGCCTTCCACTTCCCATCCGGCGAACATGGGTGATGCCCCTGACAAGGTACGTTCCCGCGGTTTTCCACTTGGAAAGTCTTCACCGCGCTGCCCACGCTTATTACGGTGAAGCTCTTGATGGAGTATCGCACCTTGATATTGCTGACCGTTGTCTCCGGGCCCTTCGCTGTGACCGGAGGCCGGGGCTTCGGCGAAAGATGAGAAACGTAGAGCTGGTCTCCCACGAAATCGCGCTGGTCTAAAGGAACGTAATCGGGATGACGAAACCTCAATACGATCGAGTGCCCGCGTCGCACACTCGGCGGCAGTGTGATGTTGAAGAAGCCGGAGGCGTCGGTCTTGCCCGCGCCTTCCGCAATGTCGTTGGAAACGGAAACCTCGACATCTGCAATCGGGACTTGCTTGCGAGTGTCACTGCTGTTCACCGTCACCGCTCCGTGCAATATGAGCGGCTTGCGATGTCTCAATTGAATGATGACCACGGCCGTGATGCCTAAAAGAATGGCCGTTGCAAAAATCCAGGGTAGAGATCTTTTTATGCGGACGTTCATCCTCGCTTATCAAACCATATCGTAATCTCCCAACAACGATCCACCCTTTCGTGCATGTCCCGCATAAAAACTGCCAACACGGTCCAATTTCTTTGCTGGAAGGGCGAACGTTATGATTTAAACTATCGCTTCCATATCAGGATGCTTCTTGACCCGATCAAAGGACTCTCCCGGCGAACGCTCCTGAAGAGGTTCCTCCAGGGAGGCTTGTGCTTGCCTCTGTCGGGCTTGCTGCACGCCCGTACCCTCCCGGATGAGCAGCATCCTCGCCCGGCAACTCCTCCTGCAGCCAGCACTCTTTCTGATGCAGATCGCGATTTCTTGTATGAGTTGGAATGCCTGACATTCCGCTATTTTTGGGAGCAAGCAAATCCCGCTACCGGCTTGGTGAAAGATCGCTGCAACATCCGAACCCCGAATGATCAAGGGGTTGTAGCCAGCATTGCGGCCACCGGGTTTGGACTGACCGCTCTTTGCATTGCTGAACAAGAAGGCTTCGTCCTCCGGGATCAGGCGATTGAGCGCGTCACGACTACCCTTCGTTCTTTGTGGAAAAAACTTCCGAACCATCGCGGTTTCTTCTATCACTGGGCAAACATCAACACTGGTGAGCGCATTTGGGATTCCGAGATCTCCTCCGTGGATACGGCTATTCTGTTATGTGGAGTTCTAACCTGCCGGGAGCATTTTCAGGATGCGGAAGTCACGCGGTTGGCAAACGAAGTGTTCAACCGTGTCGACTGGACTTGGCTGTCGGAAGACACGACTCTTCTTGCCCATGGCTGGACTCCGGAATTTGGCTTCATCCCCGTGCGCTGGGACTACTACAGTGAGCTGATGATGATGTATTTGTTGGGATTGGGTTCGGGATCGCATCCTTTGCGACCCGAGACGTGGACCGCATGGAAGCGGCTCACGTTCGAATACGACGGCCTCCGTTACATCGGCTCTTTTGCTCCTTTGTTTGTTCACCAGTATTCTCAGGCCTGGTTTGACTTTCGAGGGAAGCGCGACCACTACGCCGACTATTTTCAAAACTCGGTGATTGCTACCGATGTCCATCGCCGTTTTTGTGTCGAGCTTGCCGCCCAATTCCCAACCTATAGCGACGATCTCTGGGGAATCACAGCCTCCGACTCTGAAAAAGGCTACGTGATCTGGGGAGGTCCACCGGCGGTTGGTCCCATCGACGGCACGGTCGTTCCCAGCGCTTCCGCTGGATCTCTCCCGTTCTTGCCGCAACCGACCATGCGTGTCTTACGAACCATCCGCAACCGCCATGATCGGGCCTGGTGTCAATATGGCTTTGTGAATGCCTTTAACCCTCTTAAAAACTGGTATGACAGCGAAGTAGTTGGCATTGATACGGGCATCACCATGTTGATGGCAGAGAATGTTCGAACGGGCTTTGTCTGGAACACCTTCATGAAGACGCCCGAAGCAAAACGAGGCATGGAACGCGCCGGTTTTCAACCTTACGTCTAAACTCTCGCCCCTCAGTCGAATAGGACCAACCTCGGTGCCCCGTCTCCTCATCCAATGGTAGGCAATTCTTCAAGGTTGCCCGCTCCGATCCGTTTCTTACAAACGACTTACCCGTCGATCGGGCGTCAGGATCGCAAAATTAGGACTATGGTCAGGCACGGTGTGGAAGTAAACTGTTCACGGTTACGCCCTCGGTGACCTGGACGCGAGCCTGCCTGCTTCGTTGATCAAATAGATGAGAAATCATCTCCAAATTACTGTTAAAGTTGATGTTTTGGCTGGTTCTACCGGAGAGGCTTCGGCGTGAGCACCCAAACTGGCATGTTTGGAAGTTGGCGCGAGCGCATCACCGCTCTGCGCAACATTCCTCCTGTTCTGGGCATTGTGTGGCGCTCGGGACCTCTGGTTGTCACGCTTGGACTGCTTCTCCGGTTGCTAACTGCGCTCCTGCCAATCGCCCTTCTCTGGGTCGCCAAGCTGATCATCGATTCCATTGTTCACACCGTGACGGCCCACCTTCCGGTGGATCCACGCCTTTGGTGGCTGGTTGCTGCCGAGTTTGGTCTCGCGGTTTTCGGCGGGGTCCTCGCTCGTTTAACCGATTACTTCGACTCGCTGCTGGCGGACAAGTACATGCACCACGTCAGCATCGAGGTCATGAGGCACGCGTCGGAACTTGATCTGATCGCCTACGAAGACCCGGTTTTTTATGACCGTCTGGAAAGAGCGCGGGTGCAAGCGACCGACCGCCTGGGAATGATTCAGAGTATCGGTCGCCTGGTGCAGCAGGTTATTACGACCGTTTCTTTATCCATTTCTATCCTTGTGTTTTCACCCTGGTTGTTGCTCCTCCTGGTCGTGGGAGTCATTCCAAGAATTTCCGCCAAACTCCGATTCGTCGGCAGCTCGATTACTTGCGCGTTCTAGGCGGAAGCCGCGAGGCCGCGAAGGAACTGAAGCTTTTTGGGCTCCGCAAGTTTCTCCTCGACCGGTTTACTCGCTTGTCCGATCAGATTTACGACGAGAATGTATCCTTGGCCCGTAAGCGCTTGATCGCAGGTGCGGGGCTCTCCATAATTGGAACAGCGGGCTACTATGCCGCGTATGTGCTGGTAGTTTGGCGCACGGTCACGGGAGCGCTCACCATTGGCACCTTGACGTTCCTTTCCGGCGCCATCCTGCAGGCCAGCAGCAACATCCAGCAGATTTTCTCGACCCTCTCCAGCATCGCCGACCAGGCTCTTTTTCTTACCGATCTGCTGGCCTTCTTTCAGATGCAGCCCACAATCCAGTCCAAGCCGAATGCGTTGCCGGCGCCAAGGCCGATCCGGCGAGGATTCGAATTCCGCAATGTGTCTTTCCGTTATCCCGGAAGCTCTCGTTTGGTTCTGGAAAACCTCAATCTGGAGCTGCGTCCTGCGGAACGCGTTGCCCTGATTGGCGAAAATGGGCAAGGTAAAACCACGATTGTCAAGCTTATGACTCGTCTGTACGATCCGGTAGAGGGTCAGGTTCTGCTCGATGGAGTTGACGTTCGGGAGTATGACCTCGACGATCTCTATCGTGAAATCGGGGTTATTTTTCAAGATTTTATGCGTTACGAGATGACCGCGCGCGAGAATATTGCGGTAGGTCGGATTGAGTCTGCGGAGAACTCCTCGCTGCTTTTCTCTGCTGCTCAAAAATCGATGGCGGATGACGTAATTCGAAGACTACCCGCAGCCTATGACCAGATGCTCGGGCGACGCTTCGACGGTGGTGTGGATCTATCTGGAGGTGAATGGCAAAAGGTCGCTTTGGCACGAGCTTACCTCCGCGATGCTCAGGTTTTGATCCTGGACGAGCCCACCGCCGCACTCGACGCTCGTAGTGAGTACGAAGTATTTCGTCGTTTTGCCGAGTTGACGGCCGGCAAAATGGCTCTTTTCATCTCTCACCGCTTCTCGACCGTCCGTATGGCGGACCGCCTCATTGTGCTTGACGATGGAAAAGTCGTGGAGGACGGCACCCACGTCGAGTTGTGCCGCCTGGGATATGGCTGAGAACGTACCCCTGGAAATGGTTCGCGCTGAGGTCGAAGTTTCGCCCTCGTCGCCGGAAGAAAAGGACGAGCTTACCCAAAGGCTTCAGGCTAAAGTCAATGAGCTGAGGCCCACTCTGCATTGGATTCCCAATACACCTTCTTCGTCCGTCTTCGCCCAGCGTGCTAGGGTTCTTCGCGAAAAATTGACGCCTGTCCTGTCACGCGCTTCCGGTCCCTCTCCAACTCCCACCTCTGAGGATTATCGCTGGCTCTCCGATCACGTGCGCCTGTTGAATGCTGAGAGCCGTGGCTTGCTGACATTGAAGCTGAAGAGACTTCCGCATGTCCGCTCTCTTAAGGGCGACATTGTTCCCCGTGCGATCAGCGTCGCGGAAGCGTACTTGGAGGCAGTCGCCTACGAATACACTCAGCCCTCCTTGATCAGTTTCATCGAGGACATTCAGACTACCGCGGTGCTGAACCTCCGCGAACTGTCGGCCGTGATTTCTGCTCTGCAATTGGTGCTCATGGAGAAGGTTGTAGAGGAGGCTTCGGCCTTGTTCGCTTCCCCAGCAGACCCTCGGCCAGTAGTTGGAGCGTGTATCCGGAGCTTGCAATCCATCGGGCACGCCTCCTGGAAAAATGTCCTGGAGCCTCTTGTCAAATTTGACCATATTCTCCGCGAGGACCCTGCCGGTGCTTACATGCGAATGGAGTTCGATAGCCGCGAGCTCTATCGGCTTCGCCTTGCGAAGCTGGCCGAAACTTCGGAAGTAACCGAAGTGGAAGTGGCCCGAGCCGCCTTGGCCCTCGCCCGGCAGGCACAGGAGAACACTTACCACAATCCTCGGGTCGCTCTTAAAGAATCGCATGTTGGCTTTTATTTGCTCGATCGTGGAGTCAAAGTTCTTCAGCAGAAGATCGGCTTCCGCCATAGGCCCGCTTCGGCAATTCAGTCCTGGATGCGGGATAATGCGGACGAATTTTTGTTTCCGGGAATCGAACTTCTTACCTTCCTGATTTTCTCGGCGGCTGCGCTAGCGCTGACTCCGCCTTCGTTCTCCCCTGTTCTTCTCTTGATCTCATTCCTTATATTGCTGCTGCCGTGCTCCCAGAGCGCCGTGCAGCTGATGAATTATCTGGTCACTTCCGTACTCACTCCATCGATTCTTCCCAAGCTCGAATTTACCGATGGAATCCCAACTGATTGCGTGACCTTGGTGGCCGTTCCCACCCTGCTGCTCAATGAGAAGCAGGTGCGTGTCTTGGTGGAAGAACTGGAAGTCCGATATCTCGGAAATCATGATCCCAATATCCACTTCGCACTGTTGACGGACCTGCCTGATTCACGGGAACTGGCTCGTGAAGACAATCCCCTGATTGACCTCTGCGCCAAACTCATCGGCGATCTCAACGAAAAATACGGCGCCGATCAGTCTGGAACGTTCTTTATGTTCCATCGCCACCGCGTGTACAACCCGCGGGAGCGCGTTTGGATGGGATGGGAACGTAAGCGCGGCAAATTGATGGATTTGAATCGCTTGCTGCGCGGCCAGTATGACAGCTTCCCGGTGAAAGTCGGCGACCTCACCTTACTTCCAGACGTGCGTTACGTAATTACGCTCGATTCAGATACCGAGTTGCCGCGGGGCAGCTCGCGGCGCATGATCGGCGCGATGGCTCACCCTCTAAATCAGGCCATCATCGACCCGGTGAAGAACATCGTCACCACCGGTTATGGCATCCTTCAACCGCGGTTGGGGGTCAGCGTTCAGAGCACCGCCCGATCCCGCCTGGCCGCCCTCTACGCCGGCGAGACCGGACTTGATATTTATACTCGCGCCGTTTCGGACGCTTATCAGGATCTTTATGGCGAGGGTACCTTCACGGGGAAGGGAATCTACGAAGTTGCCACCGTGCATCAGGTGCTCGAGCGCCGTTTTCCGCGCAATGCCCTGCTGAGTCATGACTTGATTGAAGGCGCGTACGCGCGCGCCGGCCTGGTCAGCGATGTCGAGATCATCGAAGATTATCCTTCTCATTACAGCGCCTACAATCGCCGCAAACACCGTTGGTTGCGCGGAGACTGGCAGATCGCAAGTTGGCTCTTCTCGCGGGTGCCGGACGAGTCTGGGGCTCGAGTCGCGAATCCGATTTCTCTCGTCTCTCGCTGGAAGATTCTCGACAACCTTCGGCGCAGCTTGGTGGAGCCGGCCACTTTCTTGTTGCTGGTTTTCGGCTGGTTGGTCGGGCCTTCGCCGGGGGCATGGACGCTGGCTACTCTTTGCATCCTTCTCTTGCCCTCAGTTTCCGAGTTCATCTTTGCCGTGGTGCGTTCAATTGTCACCAGAGACGTCTGGCTGGCTCGCAAAGCTCCCGCTGCACTCTATGCTTCCCTCGCAAATGTACTTCTACTGGTAATTTTCCTCGCCCATCAAACCCTGCTCTCTTTGGACGCAGTCATCCGCGCGTTTGTTCGTCGCACCATCACTCGGCGAGGCCTTCTAGAGTGGGAGACCGCAGCCGAAGCCGAACATCGCACCGCTAAGCGGACTCCCGTCGATGCCTACCTGAATTGGGTACCCGTGCTCGCTTTAGGGATCGGCCTGTTGGTCTGGTCCGCACGCCCGGCAGCCCTGCCGTTTGCTATTCCTATCCTTGTTCTGTGGGCGTGCAGCAAACCGGTTGCTTCCTGGCTGAACCGACCGTCGGTTACCTTGGCCAACGATGTATCCGCCAGTGACAAGTTATTTCTTCGCCAGGTCACGCTGCGCACCTGGCGGTACTTCGACGAATTCAGTACGCCTGAGCACAACTGGTTCATCCCCGACAACATTCAGGAAGAGCCGCCTTCCTTGGCAGCTCGCCTTTCGCCCACCAATCTGGGCCTGCTGCTCAATGCCCGGCAAGTTGCGTGTGAGTTCGGGTACCTCACCGTCCCTGAGTTGGCGGAGAGATCTCTGCGTACCCTCGCGTCCATGCGCAAGCTCCGACGCTACCATGGCCATTTCCTCAACTGGTATGACACTCGTACTTTGCAGCCGCTAAATCCCATGTTTGCTTCCTCCGTCGATAGTGGGAACCTCTTGGCTTCTCTTTGGACTCTGCAACAGGGATGCCTTGATCGACTGCGACAGCCAGTCGTACAGCCATCCTTATTAGACGGTTTGCTGGATTGCCTCCGGGTACTCTGCGATGCTCGACTGTTTGCGCGCAGGCGCGTCGCTGCCTGCCTGAGACAACGAAAGACTGGCTACTGGCCTGATGCCATTAGCACGATCTCGCTCGAGGCTATCGAGCAGGCCGGCCAGGCCGCAGCAGGTTCCCGCCCAGAGCTCACCTGGTTTGCTGAGGAAGCATGGCGTCGCGCCTCGATGTTTACTCGCACCCTGCGCGACTTTTCCCCCTGGTCGCTGCCGGAATTTGCTGAACTCCGCGATGATCCGGCCCTCAACCTCCGCATGATGGATAATCTCGCCCTGGAACAACTTCCGGAATTTATGGAGGCCTTAGCAAAGAGGGTGAAGCGCGAGATGGAGCAGGCGCCTGAGTCGGCGCGATCCCGCTACGCGTCACTGGCAGAAGCGCTGCCCAGAGCGCAAGCCAACGTGACCAGGCTGGCCGAAGATCTCCGCATCGCTGCCAGAAAGTCCGGCGAGTTCTCTGAGGAAATGGATTTCGAGGTGCTCTTCAGCCAGGATCGCAGACTCTTGTCAGTGGGTTTTGATCTTGAACGGAACGAGCGCAGCGCCGCTTGCTACGATTTGCTCGCCACCGAGTCTCGCACCGCCTCATTTGTGGCGATCGCCAAGGAAGATATTCCGCAGGAAAGCTGGTTCCTCTTGGGCCGCGGTCACACTCTTGATCAGGGCCAGCCTGTCCTTCTTTCCTGGACGGGCACCATGTTTGAATATCTGATGCCTTCCTTGTGGATGCGCTCTCATCCCAATACCTTGCTCGAGCGCTCCCAGGATGCGGTGGTGCAATCCCAACAAGCATATGGAGAGAGCCTGGGTGTGCCCTGGGGAATTTCTGAGTCCGCATATTCAGAACTGAATGACTCCAACCACTACAAATACTATGCCTTCGGTCTGCCGCACCTGGCGCTGCACAAGCCCGAGTTCAAAGCCCTCGTCATCTCACCCTACTCGACCTTCCTTGCGCTGAATATCGATCCCCAAGGCAGTCTCAGTAATCTCGGACGAATGCAGGATCTGGGCTTTTTGGGACCTTATGGATTTTACGAAGCAGCGGACTACACTACCTCGCCACGCCGGTTCGGGAGGCGCCGCGCCAAGCTCGTGCGCTGCTGGATGGCGCATCACCAGGGAATGAGTCTGTTGGCTCTGGCAAACTTTCTCTATGACAATGTAATCCAGCGCTGGTTTCATAAAGATGGCCGCGTGCAAGCCACAGAGTTGCTCCTGCATGAAAGACCCGTGGCCCACGTTCCACGGACCGAGCTACCAAGACGCAGACTGGCTGCCTGATTGGGTTACTCTGAGGTCTTTCCGTTTGCGGGGAGGTCGCGTTCGGCCGAGCTTTACCCCACAATCGGAAGCTCTGCCAACCAGCCTTCACTTCCCATCTCGACGGCAAATAAGGGAAATGCACCGGCCCGGGAGCGGATCCGATTTACGAGTGACGGGCAGCTTGTCCCGCCGGTTGCGGTAAAGGCTTCTCATTGATGACCAGCCAATACAGGCCTATGTTCTTGACGGTTTCGCGGAACTGTTGAAAATCCACGGGCTTCTGAATATAGCTGTTCGCTCCCAATCCGTACCCGTTCACCAGGTCCCGTTCCTCTCGAGAAGACGTCAGTATCACGATGGGGATTGTGCGCGTGCGTTCGTCGGCCTTCAATCGCTTCAAGACTTCCATGCCATCTACCTTGGGTAGCTTCAGGTCCAATAACACCAGTTTGGGCGGAGTGTCGAAAGAGCGATCGGCGTAGTCTCCGTTGCAGAATAGAAAATCCAAAGCCTCCTCGCCATCGCGCGCAACTTGAATATGGTTTGCCAGGTTCTCCTTGCGCAGAGCATGAAGAGTCAGTTCAATATCGTCATCGTTGTCTTCCACTAGAAGAATTTCAACTTGTCGGTTCGTCATGTTCCTTCTCCCAATCCCGTCGCATGCGTGTCGTTCACGCTCTTGTCGGAACTGCCCAATGTGAAATAGAAGCTCGCGCCTTTATCCAACTCACCATCCGCCCAGATTCGCCCCCCGTGCTTCTGAATAATCCTTTGCACGGTGGCCAGACCTACCCCGGTCCCTTCGAAGTCTTCCGTGCGGTGCAGTCGCTGGAAGACACCAAAAAGTTTGTCGACGTACTTCATGCTGAATCCCACGCCATTGTCGCGGACATAAATGACCTGGTTTCCGTTCTCTCCCTGCTGTCCGATTTCAATCACGGCTCGCGCTCGTGGCCGCGTAAACTTGAGCGCATTGGAAAGCAGGTTTTGGAACACTTGCTTCATCAAGCCCACGTCACATTCCACATAGGGAAGAGACCCGACTTTCCACTCGATTTCTCTTCCCCTGGAATCCGCCTTCAACTCGTTAATGGATTCCTTTGCGTCCGACCCGCGCCAGATTCAGCAGATCATCCACCAGCATTCCCATTCGGCGGGTACCTTCCTCAATCCGCTTTATGTGGTGCTGCGCCTCTTCGGGCAGAGTCGACCCGAACTCCTCGCTCAGAAGCTTGGAGAACCCGCTGATGTGCCGCAGGGGAGCGCGCAGATCGTGCGAAACCGAATAGGTGAAAGCCTCAAGTTCTCGGTTGGAACTCGCTAGCTCGGCGTTGACTCGGCGAGTTTCTTCCAGCGCCCGCGCTAACTTGATGGTGCCGTACGCGGATAACGAAAGTACTTGCGCCAGCTTGGCCAGGAAACTCATGCTTGCATTTACATTTTCCTTGCTGACGCGAGCTACTTTGTCCAAGGCAGCTAAATAGGAGCTCTCATCGAATCCATATCGCTGCGCTTGTGCTCGAAACAACTCAATGTCAAACGGCTCACCTTCGAACAGAAACTGTCCAGTAAAGAGGTTGCCGAGATGTTTTCCGCCCAACACGATCGGGGTCGCCACATCCCATAAATTGTTCTTGCATTTGTAGACCTTGAATTCGCCGGCTGCTGCCCCCGCCGAGAGCACACTATCGCTCTCCAAACAGTTCTGGCAGGTTTGCGGGTGTACCCGATGAAATTTGGTGCACACCTCTTCCCATCCCACCCCTGCCAGCACCCTGCCCTTGATGTCGATCACCCCAAGCGGGATGCGAGCCACGCTGTAGTAATCGTCCAGCAGCGATTGCACGCCTTCTTCCTCTAAGACGTCCGCCAGTTCCAGATTCTGCAGGTCCCCCTCTGGAGAAAGAATGCTGTTCAGTTTTCGACGGACATTCTGCTCGCTCTCGCGCAATTGCGCAGTCCGCTGCTCCACGCGTTCTTCCAGTTCCCGATTCAGTTTGCGAATTTCTGATTCCGCCCGCTTTATATCGTCAATGTCAGTGCAGGTTCCGAACCACTTCACGATCTTTCCAGCTTCATCGCGTAGCGGAGCGCCCCTCATTAGAAACCAGCGATAGCTGCCATCGGCGGCTCGCAACCGGCCCTCGACCCGGTAGACTTCTCCCGTGGCAAGCGCCTGATTCCATGCCTCCGAAGCGCTCTGCGTGTCCTCGGGGTGGAAAGGTACGATCCAGCCTTTCCCGTAACTTTCTT
>QIAI01000686.1 GCA_003224995.1 Acidobacteriota bacterium | reverse complement strand
AGGGCTATGTCGAAAAGCTGCGCAACCGCATGCAGGAGCTTATCGGCGCCCAGGTCGATCCCGAACGCCTCTTGCAGGAAGCCGCCCTGCTGGTCGATCGCAGCGACATTCAGGAAGAACTGGTTCGCCTGCAGACCCATATCCAACATTTCCTGGGACTGCTCGACCAAAAGGGAGAAGTCGGCAAGAAACTCGACTTCCTGCTCCAGGAGATGAATCGCGAGGCCAATACTCTACTTACGAAGACGTCCGGCCTCGCCGGCGACGCCCTTAAGATTACTGAGTTGGGTCTGGTGATGAAGTCGGAAATCGAGAAGTCCCGCGAGCAGGTCCAGAACGTCGAATGACCACCGTCTACATCATCTCGGCTCCCTCGGGCTCCGGCAAATCGACGCTGGTCAATGAAGTTCGAAAGATCGTGCCCGGTCTGGACTTCTCCGTCTCCTACACCACTCGTCTACCCCGCGGCAGCGAGCAGAACGGTCGCGAATACTTCTTCGTGCAACGCGCCGAATTCAACGCGGAACCGCTCGGAGCTTTCTCCGGGAAGCCCAAGAACACGGACATGACCTGTTACTTGACATCGATGTCCAGGGAGCGGCTCAGATTAAGCGTAGGATCCCCGACGCGGCCAGCATCTTCGTCCTGCCCCCGAACCGCGAGGCCTTGGAGTGGCGTTTGCGCAATCGCGGCCTCGATTCCGAAAAGGTCATCTGCCGCCGTTTGGATACGGCCCGCCAGGAGATTGAGAATTACGACAAGTACGACTATATTTTAGTGAACGACCGCTTGGAGCAGTCGATTGACCAACTGAAGGCCATCCTGCTTTCGGAACGTCTGCGACGCTCGGTTCGCCCGCCGACCGATGAGGAACAAGCAAAGCTCGCGCTGGCGGACCGGAATCGCTTGGAAAATATGCGGAGTCGGATTCAGCCCATCCTGGATTCTTTCCGCGACAACCCAGGCCACTGCCCGCACTAGGCGGCCTCTAGGGAGAAGCGTATGAAGTTGATCGAAGGCTTCGATAGCAACTACCGTTACATCCTCGTGGCCGCTCGTCGCGCCCGCCAGTTGCAAGGTGGCGCCCCTCCGGTCGTCGAGACCAGTTCCCGCAAACCCTGCCGCATTGCTCAGGATGAAATCCGGGCCGGCAAAGTCAAATGGGTCATCCCGGAAACTCCCAAGTCCGCCGTCGATGCCGCCCCCGAGGCACTGGACGCGACCGGCCCCACCGACGCATAATTCCCATCTCGCTTGGGTGGTCGACGGGTCAAGTCCCTGCCTCGAGCCCGCTTGTTCGGCCATTCATAATCCATCGTCGCGGTACCGTCATCCAATGAACGGATCCTTATGAAGCTAGCTCTAGGTGTAAGCGGCGGGATCGCAGCCTACAAAGCGGCGGAAATCCTCCGCCTTCTGCAAGATCGTGAAATCCGCGTGCAAGTCATCATGACGCAGGCGGCTCAGGAGTTCGTCCGCCCCCTCACCTTTGCCGCCCTTTCCGGAGAAAAAGTGATTACCGGGATGTTTGGCGCTGGCCATGCCGAACCCAATATCGACTCCGCGGTCGAACATATTGCGGTCGCTCAGTCCATCGACGCATTGCTGGTCGCTCCCGCCACCTCCGACATCATTGCCAAGTTCGCGCAAGGCATTGCCAACGATTTCCTGACCACGCTCTATCTCGCCACCACCGCGCCCGTGGTCGTGGCCCCGGCCATGAACGTCAATATGTGGAACCATCCCGCAACCCAGGCGAACGTCGAAGTTCTTCGCAAACGCGGCGTGAAGATCGTGGAACCTGATAAAGGTTATCTGGCTTGCGGCATGATGGGACCGGGAAGGCTCGCTGCCAACGAGGCGATTGTCTCCGCCGTGTTGCAGGCGCTTGGCGCATCTCAGGATCTTGCCGGGGAAACCGTTCTCATCACCGCCGGTCCCACTCGCGAAAAAATCGATCCTGTCCGTTACATTTCGAACCGGAGTAGTGGCCGCATGGGCTACGCCCTGGCGGAAGCGGCTGTGCGCCGAGGCGCTCGCGTCCTGCTGGTCGCGTCGAAACCACCGAGCAGATGCGGGACGCAGTCTTGCGGCTCTTCTCCCAGTCCACCATCCTCATCAAGACGGCCGCGGTTTCCGACTATCGTCCCAAGCTGGCGGCCGGCCAGAAACTCAAGCGCACCGGCCCGCTCTCTCTTGAACTCGAGCCCACCACCGATATTCTGGCGGAACTCGCGTCCATGAAAACTGGACAGGTGATTGTCGGCTTTGCCGCCGAGACCGAGAACATTCTCGAAAACGCCCGCAAGAAATTGGCCAAAAAGGCGCTCGACGCCATCGTCGTGAACGACGTCTCTCGCGATGGCGTCGGCTTCGATTCCGATCGCAATGCCGTAACCATCCTCACTAGCCACGATTTGGTCGAAGTCCCGGAAACGACCAAGTGGGAAGTTGCGCAGCGGGTTCTTGATCAGGTGGTTAAACTGCGTCGCGTGCGCGTCCCCACCAGTTAGGAAATCTATGCGCATCGCCGCCCTTATCCATTTGCTGCTCGCTTTTTTAGGAACTTCCAGCGCGCAGGAAAAGCCGGTCCCCGTCGATCAGGAAACTCACCATAAGGTGGTCTTGAAAAACGACTGGGTGGAAGTCATGCACGTCACTCTTCCTGCCGGGGAGCGTACGCTGTATCACACTCACGGCAACGATCGCGCCGCGGTCGAGCTGAACGTTAGCTCCATCACTCAGCAGAAAGTGGGCGAGGCCGAGGGGGCTCCGGTGGCCAATCACCCGGGCGACCTCTCGATGCTGCCGCAAGTGGAAGGCGGCTACTCCCATCGCGTGCACAACCTCGGTCCTGGGATCTTCGATGTTCTCGACATCGAGTTTCTGCAGCGTCCCCAAAAATCCTCAGACGCCATGGCTCCGGTCGCCGCCGAAAATCCCAGTGCCCGAGCCTACCGCTGGACGCTGAACCCAGGCGCAAGAACGCCCGAGCACAGCCACCACCGCCCCTATCTCATCATTGCAGCGACTCCCATGCAGCTAAAGATGACGGGACAGGACGGCCAGTCCTCCACTGACGAGGTCAAGCCCGGCGATTTTCATTGGGTGGAGACGCCCGTCACTCACGTGCTCGCCAACGACGGCCGGGCCGCCGGCCAGATCATAGAACTCGAACTGAAATAGTCTGCTCCAAACTAGTTTCCTGTCCCGCAAATTCGCGCCATAAGTCTGTCATCCTGACCGGAGCGAAGCGGAGTGGAGGGCCTTGTGTTTTCAACGACCGGTTCTCTTTACTCAAATGCTATTTATTTCTGGGACGTCACACTAGCGCCAAAAAATAG
>QIAI01000282.1:5259-13396 GCA_003224995.1 Acidobacteriota bacterium | reverse complement strand
GGGACCCTGCTTGCCCTATCCAGATATTTTCTCTCCGCATGAACGTCCGCGAAAATGCTCGGACCATGATCTCCCGATTCGTGCGTTTCGGACTTGCCTTCCTGCTCTTGAATGTTTGTATCGCCGCGAAGCCAGTTCTTGCCGCAACCAGTGGCCTGCAATGTTCCCCATGCGCGCTGGGTTTCGGCAATGTGAAAGTGACTCAGTCAAAGACCCTGCCCGTGACCCTGAGCAATACGAACTCCGCGGCTGTCACCATCTCGTCGGTCCAGCAATCCGCCCCTGGATTCAGAATTTCCGGCCTTGCCATGCCGATCACCCTCGGCGCGGGCAAGACTGCCTCCTTCAGCATCACCTTCGCGCCGCTCAACAATCAGACGGTTCAGGGAACCATTCGCCTGGTGAACTCCGGGTCCAGTTCCGCCCTGGCCCTCTCGGTCAGCGGAACCGGACTGACCAGTGGCTCCTTGACTGCGAATCCTAGCATCATCAACTTTGGCACCGTTCCACTCGGTACCAGCGCCATCAAAACTCAGACGCTGACCAACTCCGGCACGACAAGTGTCGCTATCGCTTCGGTCGGCTCCGGAACCCCCTTTTGGGTCACCGGCCTCACCACTCCGATGACTCTGGCGCCAGGCGCCAGCATTACTTTCTATGCCCATTTCCGTCCCCAATCCACGGGCGCCGCTTCCGGCGGACTCACAGCATTGTCCAGCGCGAATGACTACCGCGTGGTCGTTCCGCTTTCCGGCACCGTGCCGGGTTCCGGGCAATTGTCTATTGCCCCCGCCACGCTGACTTTTGGCAGCGTGCCTGTAGGCTCGACCAAATCCATGACCGCCACCCTGTCCGCCGCCGGAGCCGGCGTGACCATCGCTTCCGATAGCCTGACCAGCTCTGAATTTTCCGTGAGCGCTCTCCCCCTGCCTCTCACCCTGGCATCCGGCCAAACCAAATCATTCACCATCAGCTTCACTCCCCAAAGTAGTGGGACTGTCAGCGCCAGCCTGAGCCTCAAAACCGGAGTGTCGGTCAATCTTTCGTGGCAGCCCAGCGCTTCTCAGGTGATTGGCTACAACATCTACCGGGGAGCAAAATCCGGTGGCCCCTACGCCCAACTCACTTCGGGCGCAGACGCCGCCACCGCGTACACCGACGCCAGCGTCCAAGGCGGCCAGACCTACTACTACGTAGTCACCGCCGTAAACAGCAATAAGCAGGAAAGCACCTATTCCAACCAGGTCCAGGCGACAGTCCCCACGCCCTGAGCGTCGCTGGTTGCCGATCTCTGCGGTTCGGGCCTGCCCGCGTGTGCCAACAGGAAAAGAAATTCCAAGTCTTTAGAATCGGCCTGGTGCTCGAAGATGTTATTCAGCATTTTCTCTGCGTCCTCTGCGGTCTGTCCGCGAGCTCTGCGGTTTAAGATTTGATTTTGTGCCATGTCGGGTTTTCAGTGTTGAGTCTTGACGTATGCAGAAGGAATCTTGAGCACACGCATAACCGGGAAAGCCGTTTGCCAATCAGCGCTTTTCTGCGTCTTCTGCGGCCATTCTTCTTGGGATCCTCTGCGGTTAAAGATTTCCGGTTCTGCGCAGCTTTGTCCTTCGGGGTGAATCCCACGAACATGACGACTCTTGACACGCGCATAACGTTTAAAAAGGCCCGTTTGCTAATCAGCGCTTTTCTGCGTCCTCTGCGGGCCGATCTCCCGCGATCTCCGCGGTCTAAGATTTCCACCGGAAAGCCCGGGCTACAATCAAACCAGTGATCCAGTCGCGCATTGCTGAGCTACTCGAGCCTTTCCTGCAAACTGGTGCGTACTTGACTCCACTCGCCCCAACCCAACTGAACCATATATCGACGTACGTCGATCTATTAATCCGCTGGAACGCCCGCGTCAACCTGACCGTCATCCGCACCCCGGACGAAATCGTCACCCGTCATTTCGGAGAGTCCCTCTTTGCGGCCCGCCATCTATTCCCGGGGAATCCCGCCAACCACCCCCGGCCACTCTCCAGCGCCGAAGCTGCCCGGCACCCCTTACTAGTAGATCTGGGCTCCGGCGCTGGCTTCCCCGGGCTGCCTATCAAAATCTGGTCGCCGCAAACCGCGGTCACGCTCATTGAGTCGAACCACAAGAAAGTTGCTTTCCTCCGCGAAGTCATCCGCGAGCTTACATTGATGTCCATCGATGTATTCCCCGGCCGCGCCGAGGCTTTCCCCGCGCAGGCCGGCACCCTAACCCTGCGAGCCGTCGAACGCTTCGAGACCGCCCTCCCGATCGCCGTCTCTCTCCTCGCCCCGGCCGCCACCCTCGCGCTCCTCATCAGTCGGACACAAATCCCGCAGGCTCAATCCCTAGCCCCCCACTTGCTGTGGTCCACCCCAATTCCAATCCCACAGTCCACCTCCCGAATCCTTCTCACAGCAAAAACCCAACCCGCTGAACCAGAACAGTAAAAGTGGGACGAACATCGCCTGAAACGTGCTGTAATCTTAATGTTGAGTAGTAATTCCCAATGCCGATGGCATAATGTCCAAGCGCGGTGGCATTAGGTGGGAAATTACTTAATACTTCCGACATTGCGTCCTTCATTTGCGGCGAACCACGGAGCTTAGGCCACGTGGAAAACGCAAACGAGAATCAGACTAGTAACAAGTGGGAGACCAATGTGGCTTCATGGCGAAACAAAGGGTCCATCCGGACTGCTTCCCGCTTTTGTTTTGGCTAAAGTGGGGAAGTTAACCAAAAGCCACTCGCGAAAGCCTCGAATGACCGCGCACCAAGCCCCAGTGTTCCACGTGGAACCTTTCTTCAAATCTGACACCAACAATACCACCTGACTTTGTCTTCAATGAGGACTCGCACGCCCACGAACGCTCTAGCCAAAGTGTTCCACGTGGAACATTCCCTTCCATCCCGCGCGAGTTCGCTCTTTCGGACCCAGCCAAGGTTCCTCTCACGGATTCCGACTAAACCGCGTGAGATAGCGCAAGCTCAAAATGTTCCACGTGGAACATCCCGTCCCGATTCTTGAAGGAGCGAAGCACCACTCCTGGAACGAGCCCCCCACAGAGGCAGAGTGTTCCACGTGGAACATGCAGGCACACGGCAAACGAATTCATCTCATGGTCGCGGCCATTCCGAAGATAATGCCCCCGGGAAGCATTACCGCGAGCGGTTCGCTCATCCCCGCACCACGTTCCACGGGGAACATATCTCAGAAACGTCAGGATTTGGAGTGCTTTCTGTTGAAATGCCATTGGAAATCTCGCCCAATCATTTGGGAATGAACAGACAGTCTGCAGCGCGTACTTGCACCAAATTACGTCGTTGCAAATCACAATCGATCCGCTCTATGCTGCGAGCAGCTCCGGTTCTCCAAAACATCCATGGGACATGTGATCGCGGTTGCCAATCAGAAAGGCGGCGTGGGGAAAACTACGACCGCCATCAACCTGGCCTCGTCGTTCGCGGCGGCGGAGGTAAACACTCTGCTCATTGATTGCGACCCGCAATCCAATGCATCGAGCGGGCTGGGCTTAATCAAAGATCCTGAGCGCATCAGCACCTATCATCTGCTTATGGGCGCGGCCTCGGCGGAAGAGGCGTTGCAGCGCACCGAGCTCGAGCAGCTCTGGATCATTCCTTCGCACAAAAACCTGATCGGCGCGAATCTGGAACTGGTCGATGGAGAGCGGCGCGAGTATCGCCTGCGCGATGCGCTCGCTCCTTTGCGCGAGCGCTTCCAGTTCATCGTGCTCGACTGCCCGCCGGCCCTCGACCTCCTCACCCTCAACGCCCTGGTCGCGGCGGACTCGGTTTTGATTCCGATGCAGGCGGAATACTTCGCGCTCGAGGGTATTAGCGAACTGCTCGACACGGTGGAGCGGATCCGGGCGGCGCTGAATCCTGAACTAGCGATCGAGGGGGTCGTGCTGACCATGCTGGACGATCGCACCAGCCTGGCCAGGCAGGTGATGGCTGAGCTGAAGAAGTATTTCGGGGATAAGCTGTGCACGACGGCGATCCCGCGCAACATTCGGCTGGCGGAGGCGCCCAGCCATGGCAAGCCGGCTTTGCTCTACGACGTGCGGTCGCGCGGAGCGGAGAGTTACATCCGGCTGGCGAAGGAAATCATCGCGCATTATTTCGCGCAGACGACCGAGGCTGGGATGGACGCCACGCGTGGGCTGCAAGAAGAAGCGCTGGCCCAGGTTGCGGAGGGAGAACATCCTGCGGAGCAGCCGCCCGGGTCTGAGACGGCGGTGGCAGATGGCGCCGAGGCGCCGGCCGCAGATGGGGTCGCGGAGATGGGGAAGACGGCTTAGATCGATGTCGGTCTATATTTATATAAATCGATGTAAGTAGATTGCAGACTCACCGCTCGCGTACAAAGGTCGCACGGAAGAAAAATGTACGGATCAACCATTCACCACTAAGGGCACGAAGGTCGCACGAAGGGAAATCTTAAACCGCGGAGAGCGCGGAGAACGGCCGCAGAGGGCGCAGAGAAACGCTGATGAAGGCGCGAATGGTACGGACCGAAGATTTACCACTAGGGCACGAAGGTCGCACGAAAGGAAATCTTAAGCCGCGGAGAACGGCCGCAGATGGCGCAGATAAACGCTGATGAAGGCGGGAATGAAGGCGCGAATGTTCGGACCGAAGATTTACCACTAAGGGCACAAAGGTCGCACGAAGGGAACTCTTAAACCGAATCGCGGGAGATCGCGGGGAACGGCCGCGGAGCGCGCAGGGAGAAGCTGAACGGGAAAACGGTCCTCTCAGCAATGCAAGTGAGCGGAATCTTGTTATGCATGGATTGGTTTTAGGTTTTCAGGGAGAACATGAGCATCGCAGCGGACAAGACACCAGCGACAAAGACGCCGCCGAGCCAGCCGGTCGCAGAGGCCGCGGCAACGCACGTAGACAAAGCGAAAAACGATCCGGCGGCGGATAAGCCGGCGCGACCGGTACTGGCGCAGGTTAAACGACCGGCGTTGGGGCGCGGCCTGGAATCGCTTTTGCCGGGACCTCGTCCGGCCGGGAGTGGCTCAGGCGTTGCTGGTTCTTCTGCGATTTCGCCGGCATTTCCCCACGCGGTTGCGCCCGGGGAAAATGCTTCGGCGACTGGCGCGACTCCGGCGACCGGCTCAACCCCCGCGCCAGTCTCAACCCAGGCGACGGGCTCAACCCCGGCGTCAGTCTCGGCCGCGGGGCACAGCTCTGCGATGGGTTATGGAGCAGTTCCTGGCCAGGGCGTGCAAGTTGGCGATGGCGGACTCGCTCCTGCTTCGTCCGGCCCCAACAATGGCGCGCCCGTTCCGGGGACGATTCCCGATCTGCAGGCAGTTGCGGCGCGGCGAGCGCTCGATGGGCACGAAGTGCTCGATCTCGCGATTGACCTCATCGACGTCAACCCGCACCAGACGCGCAGTTTCACCAACATTGAAATCGAATCGCTGGGGGACCTGGCCGACTCCATCAAGGCACAGGGCGTGCTGCAGCCCATCACGGTTCGTCCGGGAAAAGAGGGGCGCTATTTCCTGATTACCGGCGAGCGGCGTATGCGCGCGTCCGAGATGGTCGGAAAGAAAACCGTGCCCGCGATTGTGCGGGTGGTTTCGGAGCAGCAAGCCGCCGAAATGACGGTGATTGAAAACCTGCAGCGGCGCGACCTGACCTGCATCGACCTAGCGCGCGCGTACATCATGCTGAGCAAGAATTTCAGCATGACACAGGAACAGATCGGGGAACGGGTGGGCGCGGCGCGCGAGACCGTCTCCAATTACATGCGGTTGGCTAAGCTGCCAGACTACGTGCAGAGCTATTTGCAGCAGCGCCAACTGGAATTCAGTCACGCGCGGGTGTTGCTGAATCTCGATCCCGAAGTGATCGGCCGGGTGTCGCACAAGGCGGTCACGGAAAACATGTCGGTGGATGATCTCGAGCGCTACGTGTTCTCAACCCCGGGGCTGCTGGGCCCGCAGGTAAAGAAGGAGCCGAAGCCGGGAGGAGCGCGCTGGGTGGATCCGAACGTGCGCGCGGCGCAGCGCGATCTGGAACGTATTCTGGGAGTGCGCGTGCGGATCCGCGACCGCAAGGGGAAAGGAAAGATCACGCTGGAGTACGCGACGCTGGAGGATTTTGATCGGGTGTTGGAGATGTTGAAGGGGAAGGGTTAGGGCAGAAGAACCGTCGTTGGTCGTTGGTTATTGGTCGTTGGCAAAAACTTATGCAATTTTTTAGAGCGTACAGGTGTATGCTCTTGCGCGGAGATCGTCCGAAACAGTAAGCGGTGGTAGCCAGTCCGAGCAGTTCCCGGAACTTAGTATTCCCAAATCACAAATTAAAAAGGAGTGTCACCGATGAAGCGCATTCTCGCGATTACGCTGTTGTGTGCGGCTGCCGTCGTCAGCTGCCAGGCCAAGGAAGTGCCGAACGATGTGCAGCAGGCTTTGATCTCGCTGGACAAAGAGTGGGGCGGATCTGGGGGCGATACCACGAAGCTCGACAAAATTATTGGCGATCACGTGCTCGCGATCGGCCCCAAGGGCGAGGCGCAGGATAAGAAAGAGCTGGTTGCCGCGAACGCGTCCGGCGCGGCGGGCGTACAGAATGCTTCGTACACGCCGGATGAATACAAGTTCGAGATGCTCAGCCCCGATGTGGTGGTGATGACGCATCGTGGGACAACCAAGGGCATGAAGGATGGCAAGGAAGTCAACGAGTCGCATCGCAGCCTGCATGTGTTCCAGAAGCAAGGTGGGAAGTGGCAAGTGGTGGCGAACGCGCAGTTGCCGATCGAAAAGTAAGGTGGTGGGGTGCTTGCCTTACGATTGATTCGGATGGGACGCGAGCGCCGCAGCTGTGGAATCCACCCCAACGTCGCAGAGAGCGCGACGTTGGGATGGGGCGCCCGGTGAGCCAGGATGGAAAATCTTAAACCGCGGAGATCGCGGAGAACGGCCGCAGAGGACGCGGAGAAATGCTGCTGACGAATGGGATTGCGATGTGAAATCCACGTTTGAAGGGGCAAAACTTGGAGAGCGCGGGTTAGACCTCGGCTGAAAGGCCAAGGCGCCTGTCGCTACGCCTGCAGACGGAACCGGGAGAAGCGATGGCTTCTCCCGTTTTTATTGGCGCGTTTTTATCGGTACGTTTTCAGTGGCGCGATGGGTGATCTTAGTCGTCGTCGGTATCGTGGTCGGGGGGAGGCGGCGGTGGCATGGGTAATGGGGCAGTTACATCGAAGGCATAACTGGGAATGGCGCACGCAGTGGAGTCGCAGCGAATTTCAGGATAGGCGAAAAGGGACTCATGGCCTTGGCGGTCAACGGCCGCTACCGAGATGTAGAAGCTATCGCCGGGATTGAAGCCCAGGGTTGTGGCGGAGATGCGGCCGCCGTCATCGGAAATCACGACTCGCTGGCGATAGAAGTCTTCATTGATCGAGCGGGCAGCTACGACAAAGTGGTTGACGCGGCCATCCGGTCTTTCAAAATGGAAGTTGACGCCTCGCGCGCTGTTGCCGGTGGCGTTGAATTCGGTTGGGGAAAGCGGGGCGCGAGCCAGGCTGGCTGCGACCGAGGCCATGACTTGCGCGATGCGGGAAGCATAAGTGGGTGTAATGTTCGCGACCAGATCGCCGGGTGAGTGCTGGTGAGTGGTGATGAAGCTGGTGTCCTTACAAAACGCAGGGATCTCGGCGGGCGGAGGACAGGGGAAGGGTCCGCCGCAGCTGTTGTCCACGGGCGAGGGGGAACACTCGTGAGTCTCCATGAAGCGAACGGCGGGACACGCCTGGCTGATGAAGGAAGTGTGATCGCTGCCACGGCCGGGACGATCCTCGCGCAACTTGGGGGTCATGGTGATGGTGGGGACATAAGCAGAGCCCCAGACGCCGATGTAGCGCATGACGCCGCGGGAAGGCGATTCGTTGTCGGTGGAGCCGTCGGGATCGGTGCTACGGCGTTCGCGGGGAATTCCGGGTGAGTAGAGACGAAAATTCTGGAGGTCGGCCCGGGTATTGGCGCTAGTGTCGCCACCGGGAATGTCGGTGTTGAGCATGGCGATCACATGGGGTTCATCGAAGTAGCGGGTGAGGTTGGCCGCGATCGTGGCAGAACC
>QIAI01000282.1:3848-5171 GCA_003224995.1 Acidobacteriota bacterium | reverse complement strand
GAGTTCAGTGACGACGGCGGTTTGGGCTCCGGCATCGTTGCCACCGGGCGCGTCAGAGGTACCGTCGAAAACGTTGGTGGTGCGGGAGTCATAGTGACCGCCGATGATGACGAGACGGTTGGGATGTTTACCGGGAATCCAGGCAATGACGTTGAAGGTAGGGGCGGTCGGGCAATTGGCATGAACGAAGGGATCCAACCGAACCTGCAAGCCGGGAATGGAGCTGTAACGGGCAAAGAGAAAGTCGCGAGCAGCGGTGACGCCATGTCCGGGCTCAGGCTGGTCAGAGCAAGACTGGCGGGTGCGGAAATTCTGCATGGGTTGCGCGGTATCGAAAATGCGGGCGGCGTCAACGTTGCTCACGATGGCACGTATTTCCGGATCGGTGGGGAGACCGGAGTTGGGAGCAAAACCGAGGAGCATGAGAGGTAAGGCAATTACGAGCACCAGAGCGCTGAAACCCAGCGTTCGCTTCATAAGAAGTCTCCTTCGCGAGATGCGATCGGGAAAAATGAGAATTTTCGGTGGCACAAGCGTGGACACTCGTGCTCGCTTTATCTGGAGGCTCGGCCGGGTTCTCTCACAAGACGAGCGAGATGATGATCGCGAAGTGGGCAGGGTGCAATCAGGTGGTTTCCCGATAGCGCGTAGGTAAATCGCTGTATTTAGTAACTGAGTAGTTTGGAATGCAGGTTGTCCGTGGGAGCTGGTTAGTTATTGCGTGCGTGTCTCGCTTCCACTTACCGGGCTATCCGATTGTCCGATTGCCATTGTTCTTACCTGCTTAGTTTCTGGTTAAGGTGCTGTTTTACCTTGGGCCACTCAGCGGCAAGGATGGAGTAGCGTGCGGAGTCGCGGGGGATGTAATCGGCGGCCATGCGGTGGGCGCGGAGGATGCCTTCGAACTGGCCTCCGATGCGCTCAATTGCGGCGCGGGAGCGCTGATTCCGGACATCGGTGTGGAGGCAGACGCGAAACACGTCCCAGATTTCGAAGGCGTAGGTGAGCAGGAGGAGTTTCGTTTCGGTGTTGGCGGGGGTGCGCAGGGCGGCGCGGGAGAGCCAGGTGTATCCGATCTCGCAGGCGTCGGGCGTGGCACGGCCATATAAAGGATGGCCTTCGGGCCAAGTCCAGTGCTCGAGGTTGAAGAAGCGGGTGGAGCCGAGGACAAGATTGTCGACGCTGCGCATGGTGGCGAAAGCGAGCGCGGTTCCGGCTTCTCGCCACGCGAGTGCGGTATCGATGTAACGCCGGGATTCGGCGTTGCCTTGCGGAACGGGACTCCACTGGTAGAGTTGGGGATCGAGGGCGGAGGCAGCGGCG
>QIAI01000282.1:0-3726 GCA_003224995.1 Acidobacteriota bacterium | reverse complement strand
GGGGCCTCGCCTTTAGATCTGAACTTCGACAAAGAAGCCGAGCTTCGCTCGGCTGGACAGGCGGGGGCGCCTGTCCCTACGCGATTCGGGGTGGTTGGGGGGCGCGCGTGGGTTGGAGTGCGGGTCAATTGGCTCGGAACGCGGGCGGCGCGATATCTGCGGGGAGACGGTGAGAATCCGTGCTGGGCGGGCGTTTGACAGGCTTCGGGGCGGAGCCTATACTTCCGGCCCGTCACGAAAACTTTCCGGAGAAACTTCATGTTGAAACGTGTACTCGCAGTTCTGCTGCTGGCGATCGTGCCTCTGAGTTTTGCAGAGGATAAGAAAGTTCATGCGCCGAAATTGATTCCGCAAAACAGCGGGACCACGCAACTGCTGATCGCGGTCAGCCCGGTGAACTCGCGAGTGGTGTGGGCGTCGGGAGCCGGTGGAACGTTTGTGCTCACTACAAATGGCGGCAAGACCTGGACCGCGGGAGTGGTTCCGGGCGCGGAAGCGCTGCAGTTTCGCGACGTGCAAGGAGTGAGCGACAAGGTCGCGTATCTGCAGTCGATCGGCAACAACACGACCGACTTCCGCATTTACAAGACGGAAGATGGCGGCGCGACCTGGAAGATGCAGTTTCAGAACCAACTCGCGGGCGCGTTCTACGATTGCTTCGCGTTCTGGACGCCGCGGCGGGGCATTTCGCACAGTGACTCGGTGAATGGCGTGTTCCCGGACCTGCGCACCACGAATGGCAGGACATGGAAGAGCATTGCTTCGAACATGCCGCCGGCGTTGCCGGGCGAGGCGTCGTTCGCATCCAGCGGAACCTGCGTGGCTACGCAAGGAGAGCGCAACGCGTGGATCGTAACTGGCGGATCGACGGCGGCGCGAGCTTTGGTGACCCGCGATGGCGGGGATTCGTGGAACGCGTATGACACACCGATCGTGAGTTCGCCGAGCGCGGGCGCGTTCACGGTGGCGTTCCGCAATTCACGGCGCGGCATTGTGGGCGGAGGCGATCTGGATCCGGCCGATCCGAACAATGCGCGCACGGCTACATCGAGTGATGGCGGGAGAACCTGGAGCCTGACGAATGCGCCTCCGGTGACCGGAGCTATTTTCGGGCTGAGCTATGCGTACAAGATCGGAGACGATTTTGAACGGGAGGATGAAGAGTTCGGACGGACCGTCGTGATTACCGCGGATCGCGGCGGCGCGGCATGGACTCCAGACGAGGGAGAGACCTGGTATCCACTGACCGGAGTGAGTGGATTTTGGGCGACGGCGTTTGCGACTCCGAAGGCGGGCTGGCTGGTTGGGCGAAATGGCGCGATTCTGAAGATTCGTTTTTGAGTTGGAGCGGGAGAATGGCCGCAGAGGACGCTGAAAAGCGCTGATGGGAAAACCCAGTCTTTGAATTATGCGTGTGCTCACGACTGGTTATGCATTTCTCGAGATTCGCTGCGGAGGACGGGACGTCGCAGGGCCGAAAATCTTAAACCGCGGAGGGCGTGGAGAACGGCCGCAGAGGACGCAGAGGAACGCTGATTGGAAAACCTAATCCTCTTTAAGGTATGCGTGCCTCACGACTGGTTATGCATTTCTCGAGATTCACTGCGGAGGACGGGACGTCGCAGGGCCGAAAAATCTTAAACCGCGGAGGCGTGAGAAGCGCTCGGAATTGTTGTGGCATGGTCAATAATTTGCTGATCTCCCCGGAGATTCGCGCCAAGTTGGAAATGGCGCGGGTGGCACGGCTGGCCACGCTCGACGTCGAACGACGGCCACACGCGATTCCCATCTGCTTTGCTCTGGATGGTGGAGTTTTCTATTCCGCAATTGATGGGAAGCCCAAGCGAGTGTCTGCCAAGAATTTGGCGCGACTGAAGAACATCCAAGAGACGCCGCGGGTGGCGCTGCTGGTGGATCAATACGACGAGGACTGGACACGTCTGTGGTACGTGCTGGTGCGAGGGGAAGCGGAGTTGGTTTCCGCCCCAGAGGAACAACAGCGCGCGATTCGATGCCTGAGAGCGAAATATCCGCAATATGACGCGGAGATGCTCGCCGACGAGGCTCCTGTGCTGCGGATCACTCCTGTGCGCATCACGGCGTGGGGCAAAATCTAGGCAGGCTGCGGAAAAAGCGTTGCAGGTGCAAAAGAGCGAACTTCAGGCGTTGAAGCGCAGAGCTAATTTCTACGTCATAGCAGCACGACCAGGTCGTGCCCTTTCCGGATTCGCGCTTCATCCGCACTTTTTCCGCAGGGTGTGAAGGCGTGCCCTGATACGAGCACTTTGGATTTCAGATCCCGCTTTGCAATGTCACGTCGCTGCCTTCGCGATCTCATGTCCTTGCCTGTTGATAGGGGAAGCGGGTCCTTCGCTGGGCTCAGGATGACAATTCTAATTTTCGGTGCGCTCAGGAATCTTAATTTTGCTGCGCTCAGAATGAGAACTCCGATCGCGCTGCGGCTAGTGTGGTGTCCCAGAAATAAATAGCATTAGGAAAATCCTGAGTGAAGAGAACGGTCGTCGAAAACACAAGGTCCCTCCACTCCGCTTCGCTCCGGTCGGGATGACAGCCTTGTGCCGCGAATTTGCGGGACAGGACACTAGGATGAACAATTCTGATTTGTTTGCGTTCGAGGGAAAGGCGCCTGTTACTTCACCGACTGCTTCGTTATCGGGGGTTAGTAGGCAAAGCCGTCGGGTTGGCTGACTGCACCTACTCGCACGTGACTGTCAATAAAGTTGCGTCCGGCGGCCAAGGCCTGGCGATCAATTTCAAGCAAATCGAGTTTCTTGATCTTCGTTTCCAGCACGCCCATGGCGGTCGCGGGGGAGAGGCACTCGGTTTCTTCCAGCAGGGCTCCCATCAAGATGATGTTGGTGACCTTGGTGGAACCAAGTTTGTCCGCCATTTCAGAAGCGGGGATACAGATCACGCGCGCGTTGGGCAGGGCAAAATCCGAAGGCAAGCGGTCGCGGTTGTAAAGGATGACTCCGCCGGGCACGACTTGATGGGCAAACTTGCGCAGCGAAATCTCATTCATCGCGATCAATACATCGGGATGCGAGATAAGGGGAGAGCCAATCCTCTCCTTGGACAAGCACACATGGCAATGCGCGCTTCCGGAACGCATCTCAGGCCCGTAAGAGGGCAGCCAACTTACGTCCAGGCCTTCGCGCATGCCCATCTCGGTGAGCAACTGGCCGAGCAGGAGAACGCCTTGTCCGCCAAAGCCGGCGACCTTGATGGTGTAATCGCGGAAATGATGGGAATGGTCCGCGAGCTGGCGAGATGCGATTTCATCCTTGGCGCTGATTTCGAGCACGTCTGAAACCGTGCGCTGGGGAGGTGCCGCGCTGGCGGTTGTATCCGGCTTGCGATCCCGGAAAACGTTGAGCGGGAATGTGGGCACGAGCTTTTCGGCCACCCAGCGGCGGGCCTCGACCGGATCCTTGCCCCAGATGGTCGGGCAGGGCGAAAGAATTTCGACGAAGGAGAAGCCGAGACCGTCTCTTTGATTTTCGAGCGCGCGCCGCACCGCGCGGCGTGCTTTCATGATGTTCTTGTTATCGCACAGCGCGACCCGTTCCACGTATACGGGCGCTTCCAGGGTCGCGAGCAGTTCCGACATGTGCAGAGGATAGCCTTCGTTCACGGGGCGACGGCCCCAGGGAGACGTGGTGCTTTTCTGGCCGACGAGGGTCGTGGGAGCCATCTGGCCGCCAG
>QIAI01000281.1:1426-7132 GCA_003224995.1 Acidobacteriota bacterium | reverse complement strand
GCCACCGCCACTATATGGTTCCAAAGAATCCTCTGCGTCCAGACGACCAGGAGTCAGGGTCTTCCGCGGGGGAAGTTAAAGTAGGTAGCGGGTCTTCCGGGGAACGTCCCGTTCCCGACAGTTGGGATGCCCCGACTCTGCTGGACCTCGATTCGGATACGAAGTCGCCTCCTTCAAATTCAGTACCTTCGAACTCGGACTCTCCGACTTTTGTGGACTTAGGCAGTTCGGTAGGCACCCATGCCGAAGGAGCAGCCACAGGTAGCTTGTCGTCTTATCCTCCGCAATTTGCCCTCACACCGGGCATGTTGCTGGGAGCACGTTATGAAATCCAGAAATTGCTGGGAGAAGGTGGCATGGGCGCGGTCTACAAGGCCAAGGACCGCGAATTAGGCCGCCTGGTAGCTTTGAAGGTCATCCGACCAGAGCTGGCAGCAAATCCCGATATCCTGGCCCGCTTCAAACAGGAGATTCTGTTATCGAGCAAGGTCACTCATCGCAACGTCGTGCGGATTTACGACCTTGGGGATGCGTTGGGACTCAAGTTCATCACCATGGAATACGTGGAAGGTGACGACCTGCGCCACGCGCTTAGGGAACACGGCAAGCTGGGAGTCAACGACGCGGTCGATATCGTTGAGCAGGTTTTCAGCGGTCTGGGGGCCGCTCATCGCGAGGGCATTCTCCACCGTGATTTGAAGCCCGGCAACATCATGCAGGACGCCACTGGTCGCGTCGTGGTCATGGACTTCGGCCTTGCCCGGAACATTGTCAGTGACGGAATGACGCGAACCGGCCTGATGGTCGGCACGATGGAATACATGTCGCCGGAGCAAGCGCAAGCCAAGGAACTGGATGCTCGCTCTGACATCTTCACGGTCGGCCTGATCTTTTACGAGTTGCTGACCGGCAAAATGCCTTATCAAGCCGACAGCACTGTGGCCAGTCTGCTGAAGCGCACACACGAACGCGCGGTGCCCGTTTCGAGCCATGATACTGCCATTCCCCGGTCCTTAGGTTCGATCGTCGCCAGGTGCCTGGAACCAGATCCCAAGTCGCGCTATCAAGACACAGCCGAAGTTCTGGCGGACCTGGACAACTGGCGTGGGAAGGGAGCAGCTGCAACCCTGCGCTTCTCCGACGTAAAACCGTGGGCTAGGGATATCCCGTGGCCCTGGATCGCGGTCATTGCCACGGTGTTGGTTCTCGGGGGGCTCGGCTACAACTTCCGCAATAAGCTCCTGAGACCAAGAGCAGCAGCCGTTCCTTCCACAGCAGTGGTGTCGGTGCTGGTAGCTGATTTCCAGAACAATACCGCCGACTCGCTATTCGACGACACCCTGGAACCGATGGTCAATGTTGCATTGGAAGGAGCCGGCTTCATCAACGCCTATAACCGAGGCACTGCACGGCAGTTGGCTGGCAAGCTGCCCAACCCGACTAACAAGCTCGAGGAAAATGCGGCTCGACTCGTGGCCGTCAACGAGGGTGTGGCCGCCATCGTGACCGGCTCGCTCAGCACCTCCGGTAACGGCTATACCCTGACGTTGAAGGCTATTGATTCAGTCACTGGAAAAACTCTCGCCAGCGCCGATGCCAGGGCTGCGAGCAAAGACCAACTCCTTCTCGACATCCCCAAGGTTACCGCACCCCTTCGTCAGGCCCTCGGCGACAGCACGCCGGAATCGGTGCAAATCGAGAAGGCTACGGGAGCCTTCACTACCGCATCTCTGGCCGCGGTGCACCAGTATGGGATTGGGATGGAACAGTTGTTGGCAGGGAATTCAGAGGAAGCGATCCGATCTTTTTCCAATGCCATATCTTTGGATCCGAACTTTGCGCGTGCCTATGGGGGAATGGCATCCGCGTATGGAAATCTTGGCAGAACACAAGACGCGGAGAAGCATGTGAAGCTGGCAATGGCACACGTGGACCGTATGACCGAGCGGGAGCGTTACCGTGTGCGCGGCCTTTACTATTTCGCGACCTCGAATTATCCCAAATGCATTGAAGAATACGGCGAACTCGTCCAGCGCTTCCCCGCCGATGATTCAGCATGGGCCAATAGCGCCGCCTGTTACTTGAGTTTGCGCAGAATCCCCGAAGCGGTCGCGGCGGCCCAACGGGCTGTCGAAATTGTCCCCAAAGGCGCCGTCCAACGGGTGGTTCTCTCATTTTACAGTTCCTACGGCGGCGGTTTTGCTGCCGGCGAACGCGAGGCGCAGACGGCCCTGAAACTTCATCTGTCCTCCCAGGCCTACCTCGCTCTCGCGGAGGCACAACTGGGGCTAGGTCAGATGGATCGGGCCGCCGAAACCTATCATAAGATGGAAACAGTGGACACCCTGGGCGCTTCCTTGGCCGCTTCTGGCCTGGCTGACATCGCTTCCTATGAAGGGCGTTACGCAGATGCGGTGCGAACGCTGGAGCAGGGTGTAGCCGCCGACATAACCGCTAAGAACGCGGACAGCGCAGCTGAAAAACTCGCTGGGATTGCTCAGTTGCAGCTCTTGCGCGGACAGAAGGGACCGGCAGTCGTAGCCGCCACCAAGGGCTTGTCAATGAGCCAGGCGGTACCGGTACGGGTTCTAATGGCGCGAGTTTTGCTCGGCGCCGGGGAAATCGTGAAAACCCAGAAACTGGCCGATGGTTTGGCTTCCGAAGTCCAACCGGAGACTCAAGCCTACGGGAAAATTATTAATGGCGATCTAGCCTTACGGCGCGGAGACAAAAATGACGCCATCACGATGTTTTCAGACGCCAACCAACTGCTCGACACCTGGATCGGCCGCTTCGAGTTGGGCCACGCTTATCTGGAGGCGGGGCAATTTGTGGAAGCGGATTCAGAATTTGACAGGTGCATAAAGCGGAGAGGCGAAGCCCTCGAGGTCTTCCAGGATAGCGTTCCCACCTTCGCTTACCTTCCCCCCACCTATTACTATCAGGGACGGGTGCGCGAAGGGCTCAAGAGTCCCGGGTTCGCAGAGCCCTATCGTACCTATCTCAACATCCGCGGGAAGGCCAACGAAGACCCCTTGTTGGCCGACATTCATCGTCGCCTTGTCCAGTGAGGCGCACACACTGCCGCGTCCTGCCGCATCTCTACTTTCCCAAAACGCCATTGGTTGCAGGCGTGTCCTTCGACACCACATTCCCTCTCGTTTCACAGAAAAACGGGCGGGACCGTATAGATCCCACCCGTTGCCTAATGCGTAACTCCGCTGTTTCTATTTCACCGTGAGTTGCACGGCCGTACTGTGACTGAGTGTGCCGCTTACAAGTGTCCCAGTGAAGGTCAGCGTGAAGGTTCCATGGTTCACGTTCTTATTTGCATTCAGCGTCACCGTCGACGCAATCGCTGTACCCTGCAAATTATCTGTGGACGGAGAGACCGAGCACGTTGAATTGGCTGGCGCCCCAGTGCAAGAGAGGGCAATCGTACCAGTCAGCCCACTGATCGGAGTTAAGGTGATGGTGTAAATCGCCTGGTGTCCCGAGGAGATGGTTTGAGCACTGGGCGTAGCTGTAAGGGAGAAGTCTCGTACGACCTGAGTTAGGCTGGTAGACGTGCTGCCTTTGAAGTTGCCATCGACGTTGGTGTACACGGCGGTAATCGAATGCGAGCCTGCGGTCAGCGCATTGGTAGTCAGTGTAGCTATGCCCAAACCGCTTACCGGTTGAGGAGTGCCCAGAAGCGACGCACTGTCCATGAACTGGATGGAACCAGTTGGTGTGGCTGTGCTGAATCCTGCTCCGGCGGTATTGGCCACCGTCGCGGTGAAGGTAACTGACTGCCCGAAGATCGACGGGTTCACCGTGGAAGTCACAGTCGTGGAGGTCGGCGCTGGGCTGACGGTCTGGTTCAGGTTCCCAGAGCTCCCGCTGAATCCACCATCCGTGTTCGTATAGACGGCCTTGATGGCATGAGGCGAGCCGCTGACATTCAGGGAAGCTATGGCGCTGCTCATAGCCATCGCGGCAGTTCCCGATCCCGATAGCGGGACAGCCGCGCCGAACGGGACGCCATCAACCGAGAACTGGACGGAACCGGTGGGTGTGGCGGTTGTGGCCCCGATATTCGTCACTGTCGCGGTGAAGATCACAGATTGCCCGAAGATCGACGGGTTCACCGAGGACGTCACGGTCGTGGAGGTCGCTGCACAGGTCGATATGGCGGAAGTTGTATTAGAAGGCACGCTTTCCTGCGGAGGAATCGTGTTCGCGAGCACTGCAGTCACGAAATACGAGTATGTGGGTCCGCAGGTGACATTTGTGTCCGTGAACGTCAGTAAGTTGCCAGCAACCGAGCCAATCAACACAGCTGTCGCTCCGTTCGTCGAGCGATAGACGTTGTAAGAGCCGATTTGCCCGAAGGTGGGCGTGCCCCAATTCAGTTTTATGGAACCCGGGGGCGTAGTCGGCGCCGCCGTTACGTTTCGAGGAGAACGGGCGAAGGAGTTCGCCGTTTCGAAAGTGAGATCCCCGACGCCGGTACCGACGGTGAGTTTACCGGCACCGACTGTGAGTTTGCCAGTCCCGACCGTTAATTTTCCAGTGCCGACGGTAAGTTTGCCGGTACCCACCGTGAGTTTGCCGGAGCCGTTAATCTCACCGCCGGTGGCTCCAACCTGACGCAGGTCAAGGTTCTCCCAATCGTTGTAGCCGCGCAGACTCGAACTGATGGCGCCATCGAAATTGACATCTGAGCCATTCAGCCAAGCCGATACAGGCGTAATCGGGTTAGCGGCGCCCTCTACAACGTACATCGCGGGATCCGGATCCGTGGCTGGCACGAGCGGAGTTCCATCACAATGGGATTTAGCTGGCGATCCGACTCCATTAGGCGGAAAGGGCGCGTACCATTTCGTCGTCGAGTAAGTTGGCGCCGACCCGTCGGTGGCCAATAGTCCGCCAGGCAGGCTGTTCTCATTCAGCGGACTCAGTTGCTGCCCGGAATAATCCAGGACGCCATCGTCGAGAAGGTCTACCTGGAACTGGTAGCTCATGACACTCTGATAATTCGGTTTGCAGTTGGGCTCGAGCGTGGGTACGTAACTGCCCGGTGTGTCGTAATACAGGCCCCCGTGCGTCAAGCCGAACGAATGCCCCAACTCGTGCATGAACGTTCCGGATTGCACCGGGTCGGTCTGCCCTGAGGTTCCCCATAGACCCAACGTGACGAGCGAGTCACCACCACCGATATCGGATACGCCGGATGTTGTGCGTATTCGGCCCGACGCCACCGAAAGCCATGGATCCGTTGACTGGGTATAAGTCGCGTTGGTTGCCGTTGGGATCTGTATGCTGAAAGTGTTGCCACTGGCACTCTGGACCGTGTAAGTCCCGTTCAGACTGGGATTCGTGATGGCGTCGGTGATGGTTACGCGATCCGTTCCGGCTTTCAGACCATGCGGAGCTGATGCTGTGAAAGTTAGGGTGTTACCGGACGCGACCACGCTGGTTAGGCTACCTCCCTGCAGACCCCACTCCGGCAGGCCCGCAGCGTGCCCGAACAACGCATAGTGATAGCTGTCCTTCCGCCCGTGTTGGAAACGCCGTATGCATGGACCGTTAAGAGCCTGCTGACATGAGGTCTCGTCCGGGTAATTCAGCGGCTGGTTCTTGATGAACTCAAACCCTGCCTTCCAGCCAACAAGTCCCGGCTGGTTGGGGTATTCACAGAGCACCGCATTCCCGGACGCATCC
>QIAI01000281.1:0-1361 GCA_003224995.1 Acidobacteriota bacterium | reverse complement strand
GCGGGGGGAGAGAAGGAATATCCATTCGTCGTGTTACAAGTGCCGTCTGCGTTTACGATGCTACACATGTAGTCAAGCTGTACAAACAGATCCTTTTGCCCGGCTGTTGTTCCGGGAAGCGATACCCAGGAAGGATCTGTGGTGGCGCACGAACCATCGTTTACTGCAGCATCACAGTATCCTTGCTTCTGTTTCCAAACATCCAGAATGCCGTCCTTGTCGCTATTCTGAACCGTTGTGCTTACGATCACGGCTCCCCAGGACACGCAGCCGCTGTTCGAGGAGGTCGGCGTCACCGCGGTGGTCGCTGAACTATCGTTGGCCTTTACGGGGTTGCTATCCCCGCTGAAACTCCAGGTCGGATTGTCCCAGGACCCGCTGTAGTAGCCGGGGAAGGGCGGCAGGCTCCCGTAGAGGGAAGGCAGGTTCACCCCGTTCAAAGACACGGTCTGATACTTGTTGCTCTGGCCGTTGCCGACGATGTGCGTCAACTTGGAAATCGGACCGGCTGCAGCCTGGTAGAACCCCTGCACCGTCTGCGTCATGCTTGAGGAACCGTTGGCCGGGGCAAAGGCACCGTCGTAGATGACCACAGAAGTCAGGGGCAATGAGGGCGTAATTGCGCGATAGATGATGACGAGACTGGCCCCCAACGTCAGCGGAACTCCGCCACCGTTGCTGCCGCTATCGACGAGGCGCACTTCATATGTGCCGTTAGCCAGGATATTTCCTTGGGAATCCTGTGATAGAAACTGACTTACATCTGCGCCATACGTGCGCATCGTCTTCGAGCCTTGCGAATTCCCTGAACATCCGCCCGAACTCCATGACACCGGAGCATTGGGATTCCCCAATACCACCCCGGTGATCGGGTAACCGGTCGCCGGTCCGCTCTGGAACACGGGCCTGAAGAATCCGCTTTGCCCGGCAAATGAGGTCTGCGAACTCTCTACCGTTTCCCAGTAGAGGATGGCAGCCACGATATCGGCCCCCGCAGGCACGCCCGTGGAAGGCACGGAATTTGCATCCGGCATCGTGAACTGTTTCGTCGCATAGCCGTTCACACCTAGTCCGCGCAGTCCCACGCCAGCCACAACGTAATCGCCCGTTACAAAATAGTTGTTGGAAATGGTGAGTGGGGTCGTACCGCTCTGCGCCAAGCCTAAATGTAAGAACCCAATGATCAAGAAGAAAATCACCATCCCGACAGCACGAGACGAGCGCGAGCTACGGTGTGAGTTCACGGTTGTTCCTTTTGGTTGAAGGACCTGGGAGTCTCTTCAGAATTTTTAAGGGAAAACCTGGCCAAACGGATTAGGCCACGGGGGGGATCCGCTAAACCATAGCGGCCGAACGATTGT
>QIAI01000280.1 GCA_003224995.1 Acidobacteriota bacterium | reverse complement strand
GCGCGATAGCGCGATGAGATGCACGATCACTTCGGTGTCGCTGGTGGTCTGAAAGATCGATCCCTGCGCTTCCAGCCGTGCCCGAATCTCCTGTGCATTGACCAGGTTCCCATTGTGCGCGACCGCGATCGATCCTTTGTTGGACTGCACCAGGATCGGTTGCGCGTTCAGCAGCGCAGAATCTCCCGCGGTCGAGTAGCGCGTGTGCCCAATGGCCAGCGTTCCCCGCAGCTTGGCCAAGACATCCTCGACGAAAATATCCGCCACCAATCCCATGGCTTTATGGGTATGCAGCGCCATCCCATCGGAGGTCACGATCCCCGCCGACTCCTGCCCCCGATGCTGCAAGGCATGCAGGCCCAGGTAAGCAAGCTTCTCCGCCTCCGGGTGCGCATAGATGGCGACGACACCGCATTCTTCATGAAATTTGTCGGAATTAGCCATTAGCTCTTAGCCCTTAGCTGTTAGCTCTTGCTCCATCCAAGTCTTCGCGTTAAGAATTGCAATAACGCTCGCCCCGGCTTTTTGTGTGACACGGCATTAAATTTGAGTTCCCACAAATCCGACACCGACAACCGATTTTCCGTCCGAGCCAGCATTAGCCATGAGGATTGTTGCTTCAGAAATCCCCAACTGCAGAATAAAACCCTCCTCATCGTAGGCCTCGTATTCACTGTTCTCGACGTCAATTGCTTCCAGGAAACTCTGCATCACCCCATACGAGCCATACGCGTCTACGTCTCCACTTGTTTTTTTCCACAACGTAAACCGGGAACTTTGGGTCGTGAGCCTCAAGCCGCATTTCATTCCTCGCAATTACCCTAGGATCGATCACAAACCTTCCTTCGTGATCCTTGTGTACTCTTGGTGCAAAGCCTTTCTTTGCGTCCTCTGCGGCTGTTCTCCGCGTTCTCTGCGATTTAAGATCTTCTTCGCGTCCCTCGCGTAGCCCTTCGCGCCCTTCGCGGTTAAAAGCTTTTCAAACTGAAATCTGAAATCTCCTAGGCCGCTTCATGCTTTCTAACCGAAAAGTTGCCATCGTTGGCTTCCACCACGCGCCGCAGCTCTGCCATGTCGGCCAGGTGCTCCGCATCGTGCCGCATCCACATCTCCAGCAAACGCCGCAACGTGACCGTGCCTGCACCCTCCATCTCGGCGGTGCGTTCCAGGTCAGCGTCCTTGCATGCACTCAATCGCTCAACGCTCGACGCTCGCACGATGGCAAGCTCGGTCAACGCCGGATCGATGGGCTGCACGTTGTAGTTCCGCTCCTTGGCCAGCTTTCGACCGTTCACGTCGGAAAGCTTGGACGCATCTTCGCTCAAAATCAGGCGGATCCGCCGTTCATAGCCTTCGACATCGATGTCCCGGAGATGCCAGATGTTTTCCCGCATCGAAAACAATTCAGGTGAGGGCTTCCACGATAACTGCTCTTCGGAAAGCCCGTAGACCAACTCCGCAACCTGCACCGGAGTAGCCGATAATTTCGCCAGCGCATCACCCAGAAAGTCCATACCGCACTCTATCCTTCTTCCCGATTTGCTCCTGCGGGACGATTGCTCCTTCGCGCTTCGCTTTTCACTCTGCAATCTGAAATTGCACTCTTAATCCGCCGCCACCGCCTGAGGCTCCGTTCGCAAAGCGCTCTCCAGAGCGGACTCATAGGACGCATTCAACTCCAAAACCGGAGCCGAAATCACCACTCGCCCGTCCAGCCTGATTTCGATTTCACCCACAACCGTCTCTCCCAGCACGTTTGATTCCCCCCAGCTGCTCCGGGTCGCAAGCTAACACCACGCGGCCCGCATCTTCTCCAAAAAGCGCGAATTCCGGCGGCAATCCATGCGAAGCTACGTCCACCCGCAAGCCGATTCCGTTGGCAAACGCCGGTTCCGCCAGCGCCACCGCCAATCCCCCTGAGGAACAATCGTGCGCGGACTCAACCAAGCCTGCCCGAATCATTTCGACCAGGCCCTTCTGCAGCGCGGCCTCTTTTTCGAGTTCCAGTTCCGGAGGATATCCCCACACTGCTCCCAGAATGTGCTGCGCGTAGTCGGACGAGCCAAATTCGGATTCCATGTCCGTGATATCGCCCGGCTCACTCCCACGCAATAGCACAATCGTGCGCCCGGCGGAGTGAAATTCCATCTTCGCCGTTTTGTGCACGTCCTCAAGAATTCCCACGATGCCCAGCACCGGCGTGGGATAGATTCCTTCTCCTAAAGTCTCGTTGTAAAAGCTAACGTTGCCGCCGGTGACTGGCACTTCGAGTTCTTCACAGGCTTTCGTGATGCCATCGATGGTCTGCGAGAACTGCCACATGATGTGCGGCTTCTCGGGATTGCCAAAGTTGAGACAGTTGGTCGCTCCGATTGGAGTAGCCCCCGCGCAGGCCACGTTGCGGCAAGCTTCCGCAACCGCATGCATCGCTCCCAGTCTGGGATCCAGATAGCACCAGCGGCCGTTGCCATCGAGCGCCATGGCCAGGCCGCGCTGCGACCCTTTGATCCGGATCACGCCCGCATCCGCCGCCCCGGGTCCTTCCACCGTATTGGTCTGCACCATGTGGTCATACTGCTGCCATACCCAGCGCTTGCTGCAGATGTTCGCACTGGCCAGCAGACGCTTGAAGTTTTCGGTCAGATCGCCCGCTTCCGCCAGCTTGATGTGCGCCGGCATCTCGCGCTCGACCGGCGGCTCCCATCGTTCCAGCGGACGCTTGTACAAGGGTGCGTCATCGGTGAGCGCCTCATTGGGAATTTCCGCCACCAGTTCGCCATGCTGGCGCACGCGCATCACGTTGTCGCGCGTGACGTGCCCGACTTCCACCGCATCCAGGCCCCATTTCTCGAAAACTCGAAATACTTCCTGCTCGCGCCCTTTCTCGGCGACCAGCAGCATGCGTTCCTGCGATTCGGAGAGCATGATCTCGTAGGCCGACATGCCGGTTTCGCGCTGCGGCACGCGATCGAGTTCGATGTCGAGCCCGACCTTGCCGCGGGCGCCCATTTCGCAAGTGGAACACGTCAGCCCGGCCGCGCCCATATCCTGAATGCCGACGACAGCGCCCGTCTGCATGGCTTCCAGGCAGGCTTCCAGCAACAGCTTCTCCAGGAACGGATCCCCCATCTGCACGTTCGGCCGCTTGGCCTCGGACGCCTCACTGAATTCCTCGGAGGCCATGGTGGCCCCGTGGATCCCGTCGCGCCCGGTCTTGGCGCCAACGTAGATGACGGGATTACCCTCGCCAGCCGCTTTTGCATAGAAAATCTGATCCCGCCGCACCAGGCCCAAGGCAAACGCATTCACCAGCGGATTTCCCGAGTAGCATGCCTCGAACTTCGTCTCGCCACCCAGATTGGGCACGCCAAAGCAGTTTCCGTAAGACGCCACCCCGCTGACCACGCCCTCGAGGATGGAGTGGTTCTTATGGATCTCAGCCTGCGTAGGGACAGCCTGTGTAGGAACAGACGTCCTCGTCTGTCCAGCCGAGCGAAGCTCGGCAGGATCCTTCCCGGAAGCGTTCGGAATCTCGATCGGTCCGAACCGCAACGAATCCATCACCGCCACCGGCCGCGCCCCCATGGTGAAAATATCGCGCAGAATGCCTCCCACCCCGGTGGTCGCCCCCTGGAACGGCTCAATAAACGAGGGATGATTGTGCGATTCGATTTTGAACGCACACGCCCAGCCATCGCCGATATCGATAATGCCCGCGTTCTCCCCGGGACCCTGCAGCACCAGCCTGCTGCGTGTCGGCAGCCGCTTCAGATGCACCCGCGAAGACTTGTAGGAGCAATGCTCGCTCCACATCACGCTAAAGATGCCCAGTTCCGTCAGCGTGGGCGCGCGCCCGCCCAGTAATTGCTGGATTTTTGCGTATTCTTCGGGCGAAAGCCCATGCTCCCGGATGAGCTCCGGAGTGATGTCTGGATTCTGGGGCTGGGTCATGGCTGGAAACTTTATTGTCGCATGAAACTCCGGGAAGACTAGCGGCTTTTGAGCGGAATCCGGCGGGAAAAATCTTGCGCGCAAGCCTCGAAGGGCCGCACCGCAGGCTGTGAACGCAACTACCTGAGCGATGCGGCCGCTGGGGGCGCGCGGTTAATGCTGTGGAGTAACGGGCGGGTTCGGATTCGAGGCACCGCCTGCCGCCTTCTCTACCGGACGCTCTGGAGCCCGATAAGGCACAGGTCGATCGGACGACCGGTAGGCCGCGCCCTCGGCTGCGCCCTCCCCGGTATTCAAGGGCTTCATGGACACGACTTCGTAGGCCCGTCGCTTCTTGTCGCCATCGACCACTTTGAGATACATGCGGTTCTTCTTAATCTTGAACTCACCTTCCTGCCCCACGGGTAACAGGACGGTGTGCTTTTTGTCGGCTGGCCGGATGTGATACTCCATTTCATCCGTGCGCAGCATGTACTGCGGGCACAGCCTCTCCTCCGAGTTGACGGCTTCAATTCCGGCCGAGGCGAAAATGCTGCCTATGCCGGTAAAGCCTCGTTGCTTGGCCCCACAGGGCACGGCTTCCATCCTCTCCAACATGCCTCGATCGGCGCCTTTCTTCTTGTGCTTCTCGGCCGCGCCGGATGGGACCACCATAGCCAGTAGAATTGCCGGTACCAGCATTTTATTAATTCTCATTGCGAACCTCCGCCCCGCGGGTTATCGATCCAGTGGAGTTTCAAAAGCAGTCAGCGTTTCCGGAAATGAAGAGGGGCCGATGCGGCCCCTCATTCCGGTTACGTTACTGCTGCTTTTGGGCCGGCTTGGCTACCGTGGGCGCCTTGGGAGCCGGTTTGCTGACCTGTTGTGCGGACTGCATGAAGGCTTGCGGATTCTGCTGCAGCTGGGCCTGTGCGGTCGGATGCGCCTTCATGTACTGCTGCAGTTCCGGATGGTTCTCCATGTACTCCTTGTTATTCACCAGCGAAGGATCTTTCGAGATCTGGGCTGCGATGTTGGCGTGGGCGCCTAAAAATTCGCCGAAATTCGCCGCTTCGCCATGCATGGCGTCGCGATCGAAGCCGCCGTTCCCGCGTTGCTCGAAGCCTTCCCGCTGGTCAAAGCGTTGTTCATGCTGGTCGAAACGCTGTTCGCGCTGCATGAAGGCATTCGGATTTTCTCCAAACTCCTCGCGCACTCCCGGGTGCTGCTGCAAATAGCTTTGCAGCGCTGGATGCTGCTGCACGAACTTCTTGTCATTCACCAACGAGGGATCCTTCCTCAGCTGTTCGGCGACTTCCGGATGGGAGTCGAGGAATCGATCCATGCTGGCCAGCTGCCCGCGCACCATACCGCGGCCATCTTGCCGCTGATCGACCTGGCCTTGCCCCTGGTTGAAGCGATCGTCGCGCTGCTCGAAACGCTGTTCCTGCTGCATAAAGGCGTTGGGATTTTCGCGGAACTCTTCCCGCACGTCAGGATGCTGCTGCAAATAACTTTGCAGGGCAGGGTGCTGGTGAACGAATTTGCCGTCATTTACCAGCGCGGGATTCTTGCGAAGTTGCTCCGCAATCTCGGGATGCGAGTCGAGGAAGCGATCCATACCTGCTGCCTGCCCGCGCGTCATGTCGCGATCGCGCCCGTCCGGCTGCTGGTCAAAGCGCCGGCCATCCTCTCGTGTTTCGAAGCGCTGCTGCTCCTGCATGAACTGCTGAGGATTCTGATGCACGTCTTCAGCGACGTTGCCATGGCTCTGCAGAAACTCCTGCAGCGCGGGATGGCTCTTCAAAAACTTCTTGTCATTCATCAGCGAGGGATCTTTCCGCACTTGTTCCGCGATTTCCGGATGACTGTCCAGAAAAGCGTCCATATTGGTCATCTCACGCCGGGTTTCCAGCCGGTCATAAGAACGTTCCTGACGCATGAAGCGGGCCGGATTTTCGCTGAACTCCTCCTGCACTCCCGGATGTTGCTGCAGATACTGCTGGAGGGCGGGATGCTGTTCCACATATTCTTCGTTTTTCACTTTCGACGGGTCTTTCCGAATCTCTGCCGCGATGACCGGATGTCCATCCATGAAATCGTCGAAGCTTTGCAACTCTCGCCGGCTGGTGTCGTTGTCGGGTGCCGGCATCGACTGCGTCTGCTGAGACGGCATCGACTGGTCCTGTTGATTCGGCATCGATTGCGCGCTGGCCGGGCTGCCTATCCAAAGCAGAGACGCCACGCTCATAAACGCGAGCGAATGTTTGAGATGGGAACTCGTTTTGCTCATATCTGCAGACTCCTCCTAAATCTCAGAATCTAGGTTCTTGAGGGTGCACACTCGCTGCCAAACGTACCTACGTTTATCAACCGTACTCACCCTCAGTCGTTTAGGACGCTCTACAGGAACGGCCTCACTGCAAAATCGACATCCCGCCGGGAATTTCGTTATAGGGAATAGTGCGGACGAAATCGGATGCACTGGACTTGGGGAATGCAGTGCAATAAAGTTCGCTATGAACGGCTTTGCCTATAATCCTTTTAGAGTCAAAGGGCTGCTGCGACCGGCTCCGCCTTATTCGAGGCGAAGTTATAGAATGAAACCTACTCATGACATCGTCCGATTCTCTAACTAAAGCCATGCCTGCCGAGCCCCGTTCGTCCAATTTCATTCGCGACGTCATTCTTGAGGACCTCAAGAGCAACAAGTACCAGGGCCGGGTACAAACCCGTTTCCCGCCGGAGCCGAATGGCTACTTGCATATCGGGCACGCCAAGGCCATCTGCCTCGACTTCGGTTTGGCTGACGAATTTCATGGCCACACCAACCTGCGCTTCGACGACACCAACCCCGAAAAGGAAGATGTCGAGTACGTCGACTCCATCATGGAGGACGTGCAATGGCTCGGGTTCCACTGGGATGGCCTGTATTACGCGTCGGATTACTTTGACCAGCTCTATGAATGGGCCATCAAGCTGATCAGAGAAGGCAAGGCCTACGTCGACGACTTGACCGCCGAGGAAATCCGTAAATTTCGCGGCACGCTGACAGAACCTGGGAAAAACAGCCCGTATCGCGATCGCGGCGTGGAAGAAAATCTCGATCTTTTCGAGCGCATGAAGGCGGGAGAGTTTCCCGATGGCTCGCGGGTGCTGCGCGCCAAGATCGATATGGCCTCACCGAATCTGAACATGCGCGATCCCGTGATGTACCGCATCCTGCATGCGGAACATCATCGCACCGGCAACAAGTGGTGTATTTATCCGATGTACGACTACGCCCACGGCCAGTCGGACTCGATGGAGAAAGTCACGCATTCGATGTGCTCGCTGGAGTTTGCCGATCACCAGCCGCTTTACAACTGGTTTATCCAGCAGCTGGGAATTTTTCCGTCACAGCAGATCGAATTCGATCGTCTGAGCCTCACGTACACCATCATGAGCAAGCGCAAGCTGCGCCGGCTGGTGGAAGAAAGGCACGTGGATACGCCGGAAGCGATTCGCAACTTCGTGACTGCCGCCGGAGTGTCGCGGACTAACGGCGTCGTCGAACTCGCCATGCTGGAGCACTTTGTGCGCGAGGATTTGAACAAGCGCTCTCCCCGCTTCATGGCGGTGCTGCGTCCATTGAAAGTGGTGATCGACAATTATCCGGAAAACCAGGTTGAACAAATGGACGCGGTGAACAATCCGGAAGATCCAGGCGCGGGGACGAGAAAAGTTCCGTTCTCGAAAGTGATTTATATCGAGCAGGACGATTTCCGGGAGAATCCGCCCAAGCAGTATTTTCGGCTCTCGCCCGGACGCGAGGTGCGGCTTCGCTATGCGTACCTGGTCACGTGTACCAGCGTGGTTAAAGATGACAAAGGCGAAGTAGTCGAAGTGCACTGTACGTATGATCCGGCAACGCGTGGAGGCAACACGCCCGATGGTCGCAAGGTGAAGTCCACCATCCACTGGGTTTCGGCTGCTCACGCAGTCGGTGCCGAAGTGCGCCTGTATGACAACCTGTTCCTGAAAGAAGATCCCGACCAGGCGGAGGCAGGACAAGACTTCATCGCGAATCTGAATCCACAATCGCTGGAAAGCATTGCGGCCGCGAAACTCGAGCCCGTGTTAGCAAGAGTCGAGCTTGGACTGCGTTGCCAGTTCGAGCGTCTCGGCTACTTTTGCGTGGATCCGGATTCCACTCCCGAAAAGCCCGTGTTCAATCGTACGGTCGCCCTGAAAGATGCCTGGGCGAAGGTGGAGAAGAAGCAGGGCGGAAAGTGAGTTGCACGCTTTCCAGAGCAACCGCCTTCATCGGGTTGCTCCCCGTTGACCTTAGCGATGCGCGTGCGGGCTTTGGGCGGGATTCCTGCCGGCAGGAGTCGCGTTCTTCAGGACCTTGACTTCAAATTCCACGGGTAGATGTTTTGGCGGATAGCAAGCCGCGTTGTCACACGCCTGATATTTCAGATCTCCATGAACCGCATACTTCCCGGGTTGAACCGTATGCAGGGGACGCACCATCATGCTGATTGTGAAATCACCGGTATAAACGTTTAACGGCTCGTCGGGCGCGAAGGGAAAGGTCATGTCTTTCCCTGCTGGATAACTAGTTTTGGTGAGAGCGACGTCGGTGGGCGCATCCATCTTGAGAGCAGTGGGAATCAGGAATTCCGACTTCGGCGTATTGGAGTTGATGTGGAAGCCCGCAGCCACGCGAAAGTGCAGGCTGACCTCCGCCCCCTTCCCGCGCGTCACCGAGACAGGATCGATGGGCGCCAATGTTACCGAAGGCGACTTCTTTCCCGGAGATTGCGCTAAGGCCGATGCTGCGAACAGGAGGAGCACGCCTGCGAGTTGGCTTTTGGATCTTGGCATCAGCTGCATACTAGAACGAACCGCCGATTGCGCCTACGTTACTTTTGCGCCTGTACCGCGCGACCCTGGCTCAATGATTTCTTGATGTTATCGACGAACAAGCTACGGCTTTGCAAGCCAAATTCACGGGCGACGATCTTGCCATCGCGATCAATGAAGAAAGTCGTGGGCAGAACATTCACCCCGCCATACTCCTGACCGACGGCTTCCTTGCCCAACAGGATGGTGTAGTTAACGCCCATCTCTTTCACGAACTTGGCAATTTCGTCTTTGCTGGCATCGTCCATAGCGACCCCGACGATCTGCAGGCCTTGCGGGCCATATTCCTTCTGCAGGTCGACAAACCAGGGCATTTCGATTTTGCAGGGGCCACACCAGGTCGCCCAGAAATTCAGGAGAACGGCCTGCCCCTTGTAGCTGCTGAGCTGGATCTTCTTGCCGTCGAGTGAATCGAGAGTGAAGTCCGGCGCGGGCTTGCCGGTGACATCTAGGCTATCCGAGTTGCCGCTTCCGGCACGGCGCGCGGAATGAAAGCCGACGAACAGCATCGCGGCGACGACGGCGGCGACGAAGAATAGAGCTGCGGGATTGCGTTTCACAGTTTCAACCTCTCTAAAGAGCGAAGCGATTCAAGAATGAGAAATAGCGCGCGATGATGGTAAAGCGTCCCATAACCAGCAAGCCGCCGAGCACGATGAGCAGCGCGCCGCTGGCAACTTCCAGCGCATGCATATGCGAGCGGAAGCGGCTGTAGAACTTGAGAAAACGCTCGATGCCGAGCGAGGTCAGCAGGAATGGCACCGCCAGACCGAGCGAGTAGATGGCCAGCAGAAACACGCCCTTCGCTACCGAGTTCTGGGCTGCCGCCAAGCCGAGAATCACGGCGAGAATGGGGCCAACGCACGGCGTCCAGCCGAAGGCGAAGGCGAAGCCAATGACGAACGAACCCCAGGCGGTGCTGCCGCCCTTGACGCTGTGCAGACGGGCATCGGTATAAAGCGCCTTGATCTTGAAAATACCTGTCAGGTGCAGGCCAAAGACGATGATGACCACTCCTGCTACTTGCGCCAACACAGACTTATAGCGAGACAGAAACTGTCCGACCTCCGTGGAGATCGCGCCCAGGGTGATGAACACGATGCTGAAGCCCAGGATGAAAGCGGCCGAGTTCAGCATGACCTTGCGGAAAAGCTGGGTGTCGTTGGACTTGAGTTCTTCGACGCCCGCGCCGGAAATCAATGACACGTAGCCGGGCACGAGAGGTAGCACGCAAGGCGAGAGAAAAGAAATCACCCCGGCGACAAAAGCCGCGATCGGCAGTGGAAGCGTCGACATTGTAAGTATTTTACCTGTCTTGAGCGAAAACTTGTCCCTGTTCAGTATGAGGGCCTTACCAACGGATGCTCGGAAGGAACCGGATGTTACAAAGAAACGTATTTTCGGTGGACTAGTGCATACCCCAACACTAACAGTTCGAGACAAAATGGGATCGAGAACAGTTTCGGGACAAAATAGGATCGAGTTCACGAATCCCTCAAGTTTCTTCTCCATGCAAGACGTTCGATAGTTTTGCCCTCGGACTCGTATCAGGGCACGCCGTCACAAGGCTGCGGAAAAAGTGCAAGTGGAGCACGAATGGGGAAGGGCACGACCTTGGTCGTGCCGCTAAGCCGTTGAAAATTAGGTCTGCGGTTTAGCGCCCGAGGTTCCCTTTTGGGCGCCTACAACTCTTCTTCCGCAGTCTCTGAAGGCGCGCCCTGATACGTGCAAAAACTGTAAAGAGCCACTCGTGCAAAGCAGTTTGGGTGGGCTCGCTAGCTCATCCTGACTAGTGCTGGCTCGATCCGCTGGCGAAGCGGCCGCAGACGGGTTTCCTCGAGCTCATCCCGATAAAACAGATTGTAGGTATCAAACGGGATCAGACGGCCGTCGGGGTGAACTATGTGCACGCAGGTTTTCTTCACGCTGCGGACGTCAAACGAGTGCGCATCCATAAATTGCATGATGATCACCCGAAAGACATTTTCATAGCTGATGCTCTCAGGAACGAATACCTTCGGCAGGCAGCAAAGAAGGGCGCGCAGACTTCCCGCTCCGGATCGGGGAGAGTGGTTGGTGGCAAAAAGCCTGAACAGGTTCTCGCGCACGGTGGTCTCCTGTTCGTACAGGATGGTGTTGCCAGCGGCATTGATGAGAACATCGGCGGGAATCATGGACGTAAGGGGCACGACCTTGCCGTCAATTTTTAGCGCGTAAGCCATAGCTAGCGAATCGGGGTGGCAGGGCACTGGGATGATGTCTTCCGGCTGGAAAATTCCGGTTTGCTGGAGAATCTTGCGGCGCACTTCCGTGAGCGTGAGGCGATCGGTCGCGGAATTGAACTGCTCCAAACGTC
>QIAI01000279.1 GCA_003224995.1 Acidobacteriota bacterium | reverse complement strand
GAAAGCTCGGCACGCGCTTCAATGAAGCCTTTCTGTTTGCCGCCGAAAAACATGCCACGCAAACTCGGAAGAAGACCGATGTGCCCTACATCTCGCACTTGATGAGCGTCGCCGGATTGGTGCTGGAGGCCGGGGGCGGGGAAGATGAAGCCGTAGCCGCCTTGCTGCATGACGTCGTGGAAGACTGTGGAGGCCATCCCGTTCTGGAAGATGTCCGCCGCCGGTTCGGAAATCGGGTCGCGAATATCGTCGAGGGCTGTACCGACGCTTACACCATTCCCAAACCGCCATGGAAGCAGCGCAAGCTCGATTATCTGGAAGTGCTCCGCCGCGCCGACGACGAAGTCCGCCTGGTGAGCGCCGCTGACAAGTTGCATAACGTGCGTACCATCCTCTCCGACTACCGCCGGGAGGGTGATTCCGTTTGGGAACGTTTCAGCGGACGCCGGGACGGGACCTTGTGGTATTACCGCGCCGTGCTCGACGTGCTTCGCCAAGGCAAGCCCAATCGTTTGCTGGAGGAATTGGAACGGGTCGTGACTGAACTGGAAACTCTGGCAACGAAGGGCAGCGCACGCTCGGCTTCGTTGGCATAATCAGAATTCATTGCTATGCCGCGCATGATCGACATGATTCGTTCGTCCTCTGTGCCCGCCACTTTGATGCAGGCGGCCGCGCGCGGCGCCCTGTCCGTTCCGCCCCCGGAGATGATCGAAATCCTGGTTCATCTCGCCAATCACAATAAGGTTTTCGGACAGCAGGCCCGTATGACGTTGGCCGGCTGGGAAGAGAAATCTGCGCTCGAGGCCTCCGCCAATCCCGACACTCCGCAGGAAGTTCTCGACTATCTCATCGCTCCCGAAAACTTACGGCCGCAATTACTGGCCACCCTGGTGGAGAATCCAGCCATCCCGGAAGCCAGGCTTGTCACGCTCGCCGAAAATGGATCGCGCGAGGTGGTTGTAATTCTGCAGCGGAGCCCGAGGGTGCAGCGCACGCCGGCGATTCTTAAGGCGCTGGCTTCTAACCCAAACCCCACCCCGATTGAAAGCGGAGCATTGCCGCAGGAACTCGCATCTCCTGCTACCGAGACCGCAGCGGAAGCCTCTATGGACGATCCGGGCGCTGGGACCGATTCAGATCCTGAGGTCGAGGAAACCGTGACCGCCTACCTTGCCGAGCATGCGGACGAGATCGCTACCGAGAAAGAGAAGCCCTTCCAGCCGCTCGGAGGCATGTATGAGTTCGAGAGTGTTGCCGAGAGGGGGACCGCGCCCGCGGAAAAGCACGCGCCTGTGGATGACCACGCTCCCGCCGATGAGCACAATGCCGCCGAGCCCTCAGTTGCGGCAGCTGCGACAGCGTCCGATGCGGCTTCTGCGGTTCAGGCCGCCCCTGCAACCTTCGCCCCCAAAACTTCGCCAATTCACAAGAAGCCTGTCCCGGGCCAGCAACAGGAGCGCGGTAGCGCATTGCAGAAGATCGCCAAGCTCGATATTACCGGCCGCATTCAGCTGGCGATGAAAGGAACCAAGGAAGATCGTTCCATCCTGATTCGCGACAGCACCAAGCTGGTTGCGTTGGCTGTCCTGGAATCACCCAAAATTACTGATGGCGAAGTCGAGAAGATCGCGAATCAGAAGAATGTGCTGGAGGCGGTGCTCCGCCGGATCCCTATGAAGCGGCGCTTCGTGAAAAATTATGGGGTGGTGCGAAACCTGGTAGCGAATCCACGCACGCCCCTCGATGTGTCACTCGGTTTGATGAAAAACATTCTGACCGCCGACTTGCGCAATCTGTCATCCAATAAAGAAGTGCCCGACACCATTCGCAAACTGGCTTTTAAAATGTTCAAGCAGAAAACCAACACGGCAAAGTCCTAGCCTTCAGGGTTGCCGCCACAAGAGATACCCTATGCACTCATCGCTGCAACCGGATCCCATCTTCGACGTTCTGAAACAGGCTCACACCATCGCCGTGGTTGGGCTTTCCGACAGTCCTCTGCGTCCCAGCCATGGCGTCGCCGCATATCTGCAGACCCAGGGCTATCGCATCATCCCGGTGAATCCGCAAATTGAGGAGTCACTTGGCGAGAAGGCCTATGCCTCGCTGCTCGATGTCCCGGAGAAGATCGACATCGTCGACATCTTCCGCCGCCCGGAATTTGTGGAGGAAGTCGTGGACCAGGCGATTCAGCTGAAAGTGCCGGCCGTATGGATGCAGGAAGAAATCATCCACGAAAAAGCCGCGCAGAAAGCGCGGCAGGCAGGAATCTTCGTAGTGATGGATCGCTGCATTCTGGTCGAGCACCGCACTCGCTTCCGCTAGTATCCTCTCCCGCAAATTCGCGGCATAAGTCTGTCATCCCGACCGGAGCGAAGCGGAGTGGAGGGAACTTGTGTTTTAAACGACCGGTTCTCTTCTCTCAAGATTTTCCTTATGCTTATTTCTGGGGCACCACATTAGTACCACTCAGGAAATTCCCCTTCAAAGCAAGTTCTCCCAAATGAAAATAGGCCGCCACTTCAAGTGGGGGGAACAAATGCATTGAGAGTGCCGTCCCATTCACTAGTAGGCTAACTTGGGCTCTCCATATCTTCCCGGGCCCTTCTCTAACTCTCTGCGTTCTCTGCGGCACTTCTCTGCGCCCTCTGCGTTTTAAGACTTTTCCTTTCCCCGTGCACCCTTTCTGAGTAATGTCTCTGCCCTAATGAAAATAGCCCGCCACTTCAGTGGCGGGAACAAATGCATAGAGGGCCCCGTCCCGTAGGGACGGCTGAAATCGCTGCCAATGTTTCCAACTCAATCATTGCCTTGTGACTCCATGTCCCCGGGCTGACACCTGGTTAACATGATCACGGTGGCGTCGTCCCGCAGACCCGCGCCGTTCGCGAAGCTCCGAACATCGTCCACCAGACTCTCGGGGCAGACGCCCTTCTTCTGCACAAATGTCGCCAGGCGCATGGCGCCGTATTCCTCGTCTACCGGATTCTCGGCCTCGGTAATACCGTCGCTATAAAGCGCGATGCGAAACTGCTCCGGCAACAAGATGGTCGTCTCGGAAAACGAGCCATGCCGGATTCCCAGCGGCAAGCCCATCTCGGTTTGCAGGAATCGGGTCTCCTCGCCATTGACAAGAAGCGGTGGCAAGTGACCGGCATTGGCATAGGTAAGCGTTCCCTTGCTGGCGTCCAGCACGGCATACACCATGGTGACGAAGCGTCCGGAAGGGAAGTCCTCGACCAGCAGTTTGTTCAATTTGGTGAGAACCTCCGCCGGAGTGCAGGAGTTCTCCGCGAGCGAACGCAACATAGCGCGCGTCGCCGACATCAGCAGCGCCGCCGCTGTGCCCTTTCCTGAAACATCCGCCAGCACCAGTCCCCAACGCCCTTCCCCCAAATCCAGGAAGTCATACCAATCGCCGCCAATCGCGCCCGCCGAAATCGACACGCCAGACACCGCGTATCCCGGAATGTAAGGAGAACTCTTCGGCAGCAGCGCCTGCTGGATCGAGCGCGCCTCCTGCGCCTCCCGGCTCATCTTTTCGCGTTCACTGCGCTCCTGCTGGAATCGCCGCGCGTTCTGCACGGCTGCTCCAATGTGGCTGCACAGGCCCTGGAATAGCCACAATTGGTCTGCGTCAAACGCGTTCGCATCATGATGAGAAGCGGTAAAGACTCCCACCAGTTCGCCTTCTACCACCAGGGGGATGGCGACTTCCGACCGCGTATCCGCTTCGCAAGCGATGTAATACGGATCCACGGCCACATCCGGCGCATACCGCATCTGGCCCGTCGCCGCCACGTAACCGACTAGACCTTCCTTGCCGACTTTTAAGCGATGGCCTTTGTGGTGCACGCTGCAACCATGCACTCCGGCCAATACCAGTTCCCCCTGCTGTGCTTCGTGCAGGAAGACGTTGATCTCCACGCAGCCAAACGAGCAGGCAATGTCATTCACAATCTTGTCGATCAGTTGGTCAAGGTCAAGGATGGAACCAATTTTCTGCGCAGCCTTCTGCAGTTTCAGCAATTCCTGCACGCGGTCGCGAGGTAGCGTTCCTATCAGATCCGTCCCCGCATTCATCATCGTCGAACCCGTGCTGGTTGCCATCGAAGACCTCCGTACAATGCGGGTAAGCTATTCAAATATCGCAGCTTATCGCTCCGTATGAGATGTCCGCAAGTCTACTTAAGACTCTTTTTTCGAAGGCTACTTGGTCCCTGGAGTTGGCTCCGGGCCGGAACCAGCTCCCTCACTCCGGTGGCGCTTGATCTCTTCCAGTCGCTCACGGATCCGCCGCTCCACTCCCTCGTTCGTGGGCGCGTAGTACTCCCGTTCGCGAAGATTGTCGGGCAGGCACTGCATGTCTGCGATCTTGCCTTCGAGGTCGTGGGCGTACTGATAACCTTGTCCGTAGCCGATATTCTTCATCAGCGAAGTCGGCGCGTTTCGCAAATGAAGCGGAACCGGCTGTGCCGCCGTGCGCTCGACATCGATCTGGACAGTGGAGTAAGCCGTGTAAAGCGCGTTCGATTTGGGCGCCACCGACAAATACACCACCGCCTGTGCCAGCGCGAGATTGCCTTCCGGCATGCCGATGAAATCCACCGCATCCCGCGCTGCCATGCATAAAGCCAGCGCATTGGGGTCCGCCAGCCCGATATCCTCCACCGACATCCGCACCACCCGGCGTGCAACGTAGAGCGGGTCTTCTCCCGCTTCCAGCATGCGTCCCAGCCAATAGAGTGCCGCGTCAGGATCGCTATTGCGTACGGACTTGTGCAGGGCCGAGATCAGGTTGTAATGTTCCTCGCCCGCCTTGTCGTACAGCAGAATTCTTTTTTGCAGGGCATCCTGCACAATGTCCGGGGTGATCTCCGCCCCGGTTTCTTTCCCTGACGTCTGCTTGGCTAGCGCGGCCGCCACCTCGAGCACGTTGTAAGCACTGCGCGCATCTCCGCTCGAGTAGCTCGCGATTTTTTTGAGAACGTCCGCCGAAGCGCGCAGCTTCGCTTTTCCCATGCCGCGTTCTTCGTCCAGGATGGCGTTTTCCAGAAGCTGTACGATTTGCTCTTCGGTGAGCGGCTTGAGCACGTACACCCGGGTACGCGAAAGCAAGGCCGAAATGATTTCGAATGAGGGATTCTCCGTAGTCGCCCCGATCAGGCGAATGTTGCCCTTCTCCACGTGCGGCAGAAACGCGTCCTGCTGGGCTTTGTTGAAGCGATGAATTTCGTCAATGAATACGATGGTGCGGGTGCCATATTGCCGGGCCCGCTCGGCATCCGCCATCACCTGCTTGATTTCCTTGATGCCCGCCAGCACCGCGGAAAACTCGATGAAATCCGCCTTCGTCATGCCCGCGATGATCT
>QIAI01000685.1 GCA_003224995.1 Acidobacteriota bacterium | reverse complement strand
CGAAAGACGGGAGAGAAAAGGAACCTGACCGAGACGTTCGGCGAATGGGTCGGAACATTCGTTTGGTTCCCCGATTCCTCACGAATTTACTTCAGCGCGGAAATCTCGGGAATATCGCCCGTTTGGGCGGTTCATGTCTTAGGACAGGAAGCAAAGGCGCTGTTCGTCGAGAAGAATGCTGCTGGTTACAGCGATGACCTCGCGATTACGAAGGATAACAAACTGCTCTTTACGAGAATGTCGCTGCAACATCCCAACGAGATTTACCAGTTCCCGATGTCCAATGGCTCTGTTACAGCCCTCACGCATGTGAACGACCCCCTCCTCTCCCAAATCTCCATGTCCCCCCTCGAAACCTTCTGGTTCCCCGGAGCCAACGGCGACAAAGTCCAGGGCTTCCTCGTTAAGCCTCCCAACTTCGACGCCAACAAGAAATATCCAGTGAAGTTTCTCATCCACGGGGGCCCGCAGGGCGCGTGGGGAGACGACTGGTCCTACCGCTGGAATCCCGAACTCTTCGCCGCCAACGGATACGTCGTCATCATGATCAATTTCCACGGCTCGACCGGCTACGGACAGAAATTCATCGACGCGATCAATGGGGACTGGGGCGGCGCGCCGTACGAAGACCTGATGAAAAGCCTCGACTACGCCGAGAAGACTTACTCTTTCATCGACAAAGACCGCGAATGTGCAATGGGGGCCAGCTACGGCGGCTACGCGACTAACTGGATCCTCGGACACACCTCGCGCTTCAAGTGCATCGTGACGCACGACGGCATGTTCAATGCCACCTCAGCCTGGGGCACCACCGAAGAACTTTGGTTCAATGAGTGGGAATTCAAGGGCACGCCCTACACCAACCGCGCGCTCTACGACAAGTGGTCGCCGCACATGTACGCGACCAGTTTCAAGACGCCCACGCTGGTGGTGCACGGGCAACTCGACTACCGGCTGGACGTCAGCGAAGGCTTCCAGCTCTTCACCACGCTCCAGCGCCAGAACATCCCCTCGAAGATGCTCTACTTCCCCGACGAAGGCCACTGGGTCCTGAAGCCGCAGAATTCGCAACTCTGGTACAAGACGGTCAACGATTGGGTGGATCAGTGGACGAAAAAGTAGTCAAGGAAAAGTAACTCGACGAGGACTTAACATGACGATGACTTAGCGCACTGCAGAGTGCGCCGCCACTAGGGATCTTTCTTCGCCTTCTGCAATCCATGACATCGTCTTCCGCCACCAGGCGCTTGCAATCGCGTAGATTCAATGTCTCGTCTTCAATCCAGACATAGCCGCGGTACACTTCTTCTACCCTCCGTAGTTCTCTAGGATTCTTTGACTTCGTGTTGGAATAAGCCGGGCCATGTGTAATCCGTGCTTTTCCTTTCACCGGTGATCGGGGGCGCCCGGTGCTTGCTCCCAGGCTCGCGGGGCTCGCTGGCAAAACCGGCAATTCAAACTCCAGAGATCCGCCATTTGCCGTACTTGCAGTAATCTCAATCTCCAGAGGACGCGCCAAGCTGCCCGTCGATGGTGGTAGAAGAACTCAGCAGCACCTTCATGGCGTGTTCGGAGCTTCCACTATCTCCTACGACTTCCACAGGCGCATCTTCGTCGGGAAGAAAAACCATGCTTTGAAAGACGACCGGCGCACCGATCACCGGGTTGGGCGGTGTGGCGGAGTTGCTCACGCGTACCATGATCGGTTGGAAACTGTCGCCCACCTGAATCGTTTGCCGGCTGCCCGCCACCGCCTGCAGTTTCATTGATGAGCGTGCCACCTGCATCAAATAAAACGTCTGGCAAGGATTGTTACCGGGCGCAACGCACACCGTTCCTTGCACGTCACTGGTGAGTGAATTCACGTGCAGGGTAGAGCGCCCGTACCCGTCGCCATTGGTCACCGAAGTTGGGGTAATCGTTCCGGAACCAATCCCGATTTGCCAATTCAAGCTCTGTCCACTCTGCGGCACCCCAGTCGCCAGCAGGCGTGCGGTGAGCGCTATATCGAGGGTAGCTCCCTGCATCACCCACACTTTCGGAGACAGCAATGACAAGTCCTTCGCGGATGCTGTTCCGCTGATCGAGACCTGCACTGATTTCGGCGGAGAATAGGATGCCGGGGCAAGCGTCGCCGTGATGGTAGTAGCGCCGGTTGCGCCAATCAGTACCCGGGTTTCCATTTGTCCGCTGTCATCGGTGAACCCGTAACAGGTCGAGGCGCCTCCACATGCCGAGAGCCCGGCTCGATTACTGGCATTCCACTGCACCGTAGCGCCCACGACCGGTGTCGCTCCATCGGGCGTCGTCACATTCACGCGCACCGGATACGCTGTCTCTGCCCCAACGGGTGTGGCTGCATTCGCGCCCTGGGAAAGTCGAATCGTATCGTTCGGACCCGCTCCCACCGTGAGCGCGTTCGTCATGACCGATGTGGCCCCGGTTGCCGGATCCGTGATGGTCAAGGTTTGCAGCCCATCGGGAAAGGCCGGCACGCTGGCGATCCACTGATTGGCATACACCGCGAGTTGCGGCAACACAGTGTTGCCCATCTTCAAAATCATTCCCTGCTGA
>QIAI01000278.1 GCA_003224995.1 Acidobacteriota bacterium | reverse complement strand
TAATGTATGCAATTTCGCCTAGGGAACGATACAGGTTCGCTTCACTCGAGCTATTACAAAAATGCGCCGCAAATCTATTTGCGCCCACCTCGGCTGGATGATTCCCCAGGTAGACTTCGAACCCGAAGTTGTCTCGAATGATCATCCAGCGTTGAAACACGGCATAGTCCCGAATCACCCAAGGTGCGATGCTGAGCACAGCGATTCCGGCCGCGAATGCCAAATGCCGCCGAAGCTGGGGAACTCGTCGGCCGTCTTTTATCCATTCCCAGCCCACCGCCGGTAAGAGAAACCCAAGGATTGCGGGATTCGTGAGCGCCGAGACTCCCCACAGCAACCCTGATTTCAGCGCGAAGCTTTTTGTGTCCGATCGCAGCTTCAGCACCGAGACAAATACCAGGCTGAACAGAAAAGCTGACAGGCTCGTTTCCTAAACACGGCGGACTTCCCAGAATCCCATTGGCCAGAATACCCAGAACCATGCCGCAACGATGCTGACAGTTTCACCCAACGTTCTTCGACCGATCCACAGAATTGGCAGGCAGGTGAGGGCAGAAACCACGGCATTCAATGTGAGGATCACAAAGCCAGACGCGTCACTGAACACGCCAAACATTCTGAAAATCAGAGATAAGAGCGTTGGATAAACCGGAGGGATGAGTGCCGTGGCCCCGCTCGAGAAGCCGCATGGTGAACTGAAACCCTGTCCCGCAGCCAGTGAGCGTGCCACTCCGCCCACCTCAAAACCGAACCAGAAATTGGATGGATACACGGAGAAGCGATACAAGCGGAAGAGGACAATAAACGCGAAGCGCAAAAAAAAAGCCGTCGCAACCATCACTGTGGGCGAGACCAACAGCGAGGCTACCCAGTGTTTTTCAGTATGGCTGGCTTTCACACTCACCGCTCTGCCCTGCGATCATTCCCCGCACAACCTGCACTCACAATAACGCATGCCGATAAAAAAGGACAGAAAGGGTGAAGTGGGTCATTCATCGCTGATAATCGAAACGGTGGGAAACTAGTTGTTTCGTTCTCTCTCGTACAGAAGAGCGGCCACTACCAGATCTTCCAGGGCGAAGCCCACACTCTTAAAGAGTGTGATCTCGCGCGCATCATTTCGCCCCACAACCTTGAGACTCACGATTTCGTGAAGAGCACAAACCTGCGCGAGACTGCAAATTTGCCGGTATCAATCTCGACCATTAAGTCATCCATCACGCAGGCCGAATACTGTCTGGTTCCGGCCGGATTGAGACGCGAACCATGCGGCATCACGCAGGTTGGAATGCGCGCCGCCTCCACCATCTCGTCGGTCGCCACAACCGACACCGAGGACGGCACCCGGCAGAAGTCGGAGGCGGGAACAAGGCTAAACACTAATATCTTTATGTTATATTTTCGCCAGGAAGCGACAGGAGCGCTCGCGACTGCCTCGGACGACCCAAAGCTCACCCCGAGCAGCGATTGTGCAGCTGAGCGCTTCCAGTCGCCATTAACGGGCATTATTGGCGATGCTCAGACTGTTAGGCAACGCGTTTTTGATCATTCCTTGTCCTTCAATCTCTCATAACTATAAGTAATAGCATGTAAGCCGTTGAAAATAAATACGCGCTCGATGGAGCGACGGGCGTCCTCGCCCGTCCACAACTACTCTGAACTGCAACCGCGTCTTTTGCAGCTTTATCAGCGAGGCTCGACCGCAATGCCAACGCCGTAAGGCGGCAGGTCCAAGGAGTCACCTTGCCGGCCATCGAGCGGCAGCTTCATCGTGCGCGGCAGCTTCACTGCGCGATTCTCCTGCGCGTAATTGACGAAAACGAATACCTGTTTGTCCGGACCAACGCGGCGGCTGACCTCAACCCCCCCGGGCACCGTGCCGAACACAGGAGTGACGCCAGATTTCTGGATCATCCATTCGGCAGCCGCCGCCATCAACTTTTCATCGAGCACCGCGCCAATGTAGGTGATCCTTCCCTTCCCGTAGGCGCGCGTGAGCACCGCCGGCTGATCGTCGAGCCAGCCATTGCTCTTGCCATACTTCAAGAGCACTTCATCGCCGGAAGACATACTCTTCAGTTGGTCGGCCCAGATGCTGGCTTCTCCGCTGCCCCATGCACCGGAAACCGGAAAGTCTTTTTCCAGAGCGTAATACTGGTCGACACGCGCGCCCAGGGCGTCCACGAGGTATCCCGGCTGGCGCTGTGGCAATAGCCCGTTGAATTCATCTTTCATGCCGGAACGCGGGCCAAGGACGAGGTGCCCACCATTGCGAACATAGCTCAACAGATGGTCGGCGAGATCTTTGGGCAGGACGTTGAGGTTGGGCGCGACGACGAGCTTGTAATTTTCGAGCGGAGCGTAGCCGCTTATGACATCCAGCGATTGCGCCAGTTGGTGCAGCGGCCGGTAATAGCTGGTCAGTAATTTGATGTCGTCGTATTTCTCAGTGTGCTTCTGAAATTGCAGGGCCCAATGACTGTCGTAAGAATAAAGCAGTGCGACTTGAGATAACGGCTGAGTACCCCGGAAGGCTGCTTCCGCCTTGTCAAACTCGTGAGCCGTTTTCGCAGCTTCGTCGTAGAAAGGCACGGGCGTTCCATCGGGGCCGACCAGCACACCGTGAATTTCCTCCTGCCCGTTGAGCGCGCTCCGCCACTGCCAATAATTCACGTCATCGGCGCCGTGCCCGATGGCTTGCCACGCCATGGCACGCGCCTCGCCGCGATTCAGAAAGTTGTTCAGCTTCGACCAGTTCACCGCTCCGGGCTGGGTTTCCATCACCCAGAAGTTCTCTCGCTTGAAGCCGCGCGTCAGATCATGGGAGAGGCCGTTGTAGGCGGGATCGACGTGACCGGTTCCGACATAGTCGTCCCAGGACGCAAAGCTCAGCGCTTCGGTAATCGGGTAATGATCAAAGCCGTCGAAAAATCCCATGAAATTGCCAGTGATGAACTGGCGCGGTTCGGCGTGCTTGCGAATGACGTCGATTTGATTTTGCTGGTAGGAAGTCCAGGTCGCGGTGATGAAGCGTTTCCACTCGAGCATGAGAGCGGGATTGTGCGGGCCCACGGGAATGGGAATTTCGCCCCAGTTGTCGTAGGTCTGGCTCCAGTAGGCGGTCGTCCAGCGGGCGTTCAGGTTGTCGAGCGTCTGATATTTCGCCTTCAGCCACTCCTGAAACTGCCGGCGGGTGTCGTCGTCGTAAGACATCTGGGCATAGCCGTACTCGTTGTCGATCTGCCAGCCCACCACGTTGGGATTGTTTCCGAAACGCGTCGCCATCTGCTCGGCGATGCGGCGGCAGAATTCGCGATAGCGAGCCGACGTAGCCGAAGCATGGGCGCGATTGCCATGCGCGACGCGTTGTCCATCGGGTTCGACGCGCAGGGTGTCGGGATATTTCTGCGTGAGCCACGCCGGTGGAGTTGCTGTGGGCGTGCCCAACACGGACACGATGTGATGCTTGGCGGCCAGGTTGATGGCGCGCTCCAGCCAGTCCAGATCGTAATGGCCTTCGGAAGGCTCCATCCGGCTCCAGGCAAATTCCGCGATGCGCACGACTTTCAGGTCGGCGGCTTCCATCAGCCGCAGGTCTTCTTCCCAGCGGGCCTCCGGCCACTGCTCCGGATACCAGGCCACGCCGAGAAGGATGGCGTTCTGTCCGGGGAGTTGGGTGGGGATTGTTTTTGCGGTGGGCTGGGCATGGAGAGCAATGGAGGAAAGAATCAGAAACACGACAACGCGGAGAGTGGATGACATTCGAGCCCTCGCAATGACCGCTGCTAAAGCGGTTTCTTAATAGGTCGCTTTACGGCGCGGCTGAAGCCGCGCCCTGATACGGGCAAAAGCAACTGCTACGGCAAGAGCAACAGATACGAGCAAAAGCAACCGCTACTCAAAAAGCAAAAGCAAGATCTCGAACTCTGATCTCGAACAACACCGTGCGTTTGATCCTGCAGTTTTTACGGCTCGACGGGCGAGGACGCCCGTCGCTCCATAGCGGTCACGGATTTACCTTGAGCTCGTGTCCGGAGTACTCGATAACTTTGTCGGCCGCGGACGGCTCGATGCCTGCTCCGTGATTCTCGCTGACGAAGATTACATGAAATGAGCGAGTCGGGAGCATCCCGGGAAACTGGCCTTCACGATCGGAGATGGTGAGCGCTTGCCTGGCATCGTCCCAGCGAAACCTGATCGTGGCATGGACGCCTTTTTCGTAATTATAATTATCGTTTTCGTCTTCGTAGAGAGTGAACTCGCCATTCGCTCCGCGATAGACGCGCAACTCGATGGGGTCGGCGGGTTTTTCGGTCGACCACTCCACATCCGGTCCCAGGGGCACGATCGAACCCGCGCGAATATACAGAGGCATGCGATCGATCGGCGCTTCCGCGGTGATTTCTTGCGTTCCCTGCACCGGCTTCCCGGTCCAAAAGTCAAACCATTTTGCCGGGGGCAGATACACCTGGCGATGGGTGGCTCCCGCCTCGGTGATTGGATTCACGAGGAAGGCCGGACCGTACATGAATTCATCCCAGGTATTTTCAGCGCGCACATCGGTGCGAAAATCCATCACCAGCGGACGCATCGGAGTATAGCTGTCGCTGGTCGTCTTCCATGCCAGCGAGTAAGTGTAAGGCAACAGGCGATAGCGCAAGCGATCGAAACTGACGAGAATCTTCTGCGCGTCCGGCCCATACGACCAGAGTTCGTTTTCGTCGGGTTTGCGCGTGCCATGGACGCGCAGGATGGGATTGAAAGTGGCGTACTGGAACCAGCGTACGAACAACTCGCGGAAAGCGGGATCGCTGGGGCTGCCGAACACGAAGCCGCCGATGTCGGTGGTCCAGTAAGGAATTCCGCTGAGCGCGAAATTCAACCCGGCGGGAATCTGGCGGCGAAAGCTGAACCAATCGGAATTGATGTCGCCCGACCACGCCGTGACGGCGTTGCGCTGTGCTCCGGAAAAGGCGGAACGCGAAAGAATGAACACGCGCTTCTGATCGGAAGCGGCGCGCTGGCCGTCGTGCACTGCGCCGGTATCGAGCAGGGGATAAAGGTTCACGTAGCGATCCCCGCTGCCCATGGCGAGTTTGTGGCCGAGTTGAATGTTCTCTTCCTGGCCCTCCGTCTCCGGCTCGGTGGTATCCATCCACCAGGCATCGAGCCCGATGCTGAACAGGCCCTTGTTCACCTGATCCCAATAGAACTTTCGGGCTGCAGGACTGGTCGCGTCGTACGCGGCCATGCCGTCAGTGTGGTAGGGCGGCTTAGCGAATTTGAACTTGTCGATGAACCATCCCTGCTTGTCCATGAAGTCGTAATTGGCCGAGCCGGGCTCGAAGAATGGCCAGATGGAAATCATGAGGTGGAAATTCAGACGGTGCAACTCGTCGACCATGCCCTTGGGGTCCGGATAATTTTTATTGAAAACGAATTCGCCTTTGCGGTTCCACCAGAACCAGTCCTGCACGATGTCGTCGGCGGGAATGTGGAGTTCGCGATATTTGCGGGCTACGCCAAGAATTTCATCCTGCGACTTGTAGCGGTTCTTGCACTGCCAGAAACCATACGCCCACTTGCCGAACAGCGGCGCCTGCCCGGTGAGTTCGCGATAGGCGGCGATAACTTTGTCGAGTTCCGGCCCGTAGAAAAAGTAGTAATCGATGACATCGGCGACTTCAGAGCTGATGTAGAGGTAATTGGCGAAACGGTTGTTGAAGCGGCTGCGCGAATTGTTTTGTCTTGTGAGATGTCGACCGATTCGCCGCGATAATTCCACACTCCCGCCTGGTGTTGACCAAGTCCGTAAAGCGCCTCATGCGAGCCGTACATGTTCACGAAAGATTCGGCGTGATAGGTATCCTCCCCATTCACTTTCACCGGCATCAGTTTGCGGGTCGCTTCTTGAAACAGTTGTTTGCCTTCCGGGTCGTGGTAAGTGATGGCCCCGTCTTTGCGGGTGACAACGGTTTTCAGTTGCGCGGTTGTGATGCTTACCTCTTCGTCGTTGGACTGCATGGTGAACCTGGCGGCGGGCCAACTGCTTTTGACAATGACGGGATCGGGCCGACTGGGCGGAAACGAAGAAGTCGAAGAATAAAGGATGTGGATGATCGAGTCGGTGCAGACCTGCAGGCGAAGAGCGCCAGACTTCATGGTGAAGACTATGCCGTCCGGCTGTTGCTGAACCGCGACCACGGGGTTCATCGGCGACCACTGGGCAGTCGCGGGTGGAACGAGGGTGAACAGAAGTAGGGCGAATCGCAGGAGGGGAATGTAAGAAAGCGTTTTCTGGCGGCTGTGCATTGGGTGCCACATAGTAAACGACCTCGGCAATCCAGATGTTTGGGGCAGTGAACGCAATAGGAGCGGACGCCGGTCGCTCCGCCGGATCAAGCACGAAGAATCAGACCGGAAGCGTCTCAGTCTGTTGGAATCGATTCCGGTTATGGAGGTAGCATTTTCGGCGCAGACACTCTTTCATTTTCAGGCTGTTGCTGTCAATGACGGGGGCCACCGAGACCGGTCGTATGCGTCTAACCCGCGTCGATGCCTCTCATTGCGAGCACAGACAGGCAACCCACCCCGGTCTCGGCAATACATTCGCGCATCGAGATGCGAGTCGCGGATGCGCTCTCATTTTGCCCTGTTCCAGCGTAAACGTTTACGGTACATTAGCTGTAATCAATTTTGAATCTGGAGTCGTCCCGTTTATGAGTCTTGATGAGAGTCAGGTGGCAAGTGTTCTGCCCGTGAATTCTACGGTGTATCGCATTGAGCAGGGTGTAGGAACGCTAGGCACGCAAGCTGCCTGCCGCGCGGGTGTGGAAGTCAGCCGGTTTGGGCAGCTCGACGATGGCCGCGCGATTGATATTTATGTCCTGAGGAACTCGATCGGCGCCATTGCCAAGGTCATGCCCTATGGCGCAACCCTGACGGAATTATGGATGCCGGATCGCACCGCAATGCCGCGGGATGTCGCGTTGGGTTTCGACAACCTTCAGAGCTATCTGGGGAAGCATCCCTGGTTCGGAGCCACCGTCGGACGGGTAGCGAATCGCATTGCGAACGGAAAGTTCACCCTCGATGGTCAGCAGTATTCGCTGGAGATTAACGATCCTCCGCACAGCCTGCATAGTGGACCGAGAGACTTGAGTCGCGTGGTGTGGAACGCAGAGCCG
>QIAI01000680.1 GCA_003224995.1 Acidobacteriota bacterium | reverse complement strand
TCTCAGTAAAACGAGATAGGTCGGAGTAGAAAATCACGGTGAAATCCTGGAGGCGATTCTATGAGGTCGCGTCATCTGCTTACTGCTCTTATCCTGGCCGGCAGCTTGCTTCGCGCGCAGGCGCCAACCGCGAAAACTGTTTATCTCAAATGCGGAACTTTGCTGGACGGAAAATCGGAGACCGCGCGCAAGAACGTTGTGATTGCAATTCAGGGCGAGAAGATCGCTTCCACCGAAGCCCGTGACAGCAAAGAAGCGGGTGCGGAGATGATCGATCTTTCGACAAAGACCTGCCTTCCGGGGCTGATCGATACCCATACGCATGTGTTGCTGCAAGGCGATATCACGGCCGCGGATTATGACGAGCAATTGCTGAAGCAGTCTTCCGAGTATCGGACCATTCTGGCTACCGTAAATGCGCGCCGGGCTCTCGAATACGGTTTCACCACCATCCGCGATGTCGAAACCGAGGGCGCCGGTTACGCGGATGTCGACGTGAAAAAAGCCATCAACAACGGCGTGATCCCCGGGCCGCGGATGCAAGTGGCCACGCGGGCCATGGACGTCACCGGCGCTTACCCGCTACTGGGCTATGCCCCCAACGTGAGCGTTCCCCACGGTGTGCAAGTGGTGGATGGCGCCGACCCCGCGCGCGTCGCTGTGCGGGAACAGATTTCGCATGGTGCAGACTGGATCAAGGTGTATAGCGATCGCAGTTACCTCATCCGCGACGACGGCGTGCTCGACGATATCCCCACCTTCACCCTGGAGGAATTGAAGGCGATCGTGAATGAAGCTCATCGTGAACGACACAAAGTGGCGTCCCACGCCATGGCCTTGCAGGGCGTCCATAACTCGGTGGAAGCGGGCGTGGACTCCATCGAGCACGGCAACTACATCGCTGACGAGGATATGAAAGCCATGGCGGCACACGGCATTTTCTATGTGCCGACCATTTTCGTGGGCGCCTATGTGGCCGAAGGGCGCGCTGCCGAGGGTGCCCCAGTGTGGGTCAAAATGCTGGTTATCCATGAGCAAACTTTTCGCCGCGGGCCAAGGAATTCGCTTACATGGTGAAGTGGGGAATGACGCCAGCTCAGGCCATCCGGTCTGCCACCGTGAGCGCCGCCGAGTTGCTGGGATGGTCGGACCAGGTGGGCACGATTGAAGCCGGAAAGTTCGCCGACATCGTCGCCGTATCGGGAGACCCGCTCAGCGATGTTTCGGTTTTGGAAAAGGTGGAGTTCGTAATGAAAGGCGGAGCGGTCGTTCGGAAGTAGCCGCCTCGTTCTGCTCGAGGTGCCTTACGCCGGTCGTCGACCAAGACGCGGTTCTCAGCTCTCTAATTGGTTTCGCGGTTCTTGCCCTCTGCGCTGAGATGAGCCCTGCGTGCGCGTTTCGAGGGCAAGGAGTAGTTCCTCTAATAGAGCGTTGAGCTTATCGCGATCTTTTTCGCGCAGAACTTCTGCACAGATCTGTCGCCAATCTCTTTCCATGCGTTCCATCATGGGGCGCCACTCCTTTCCTCAGGAATTCGGCTTATAAAAAGCACTCCACATGCCAAATTTGTAAGTCCTTGGACTACTGCATGAGCGATTCTTCGGGTGTGTAGATTGCGCCAGCATACAGGGCACAATGGGGATCTATCGGGGCGAATCTCGACTGGCTTTATGCCCGTCCCGCTCAATAGTTGGAACAGACTCCCCTCAGGAACGCTCCTCGCGAAAATACAGGCATTCTTGTATCCCGATTGGCCATTTTGCGGAATAGGGTGACCTATCCTCCCGAAGGTTCTCACCATTGCTGCAGCGCAGGCGCCTTGAAGACCGCATTCATGCATTGCTTCAAAAAGCTGTGGATACGGAGGATCGAGATGGCGTGGACGCTGTGCTCAACGATTTGCGAGCGGCTTTGAATGAACACGTCCGAAGGCTGCGAGAAATGGCCTCCTCGAAACATCGCGAGTGGCGCCGCCGCATCACCGATTAAGCGCTTCTTAAGACACTTCCCTGAATAGAAAAGCCCCGGCGAAAGCCGGGGCCTTTACCATCCAATTCGCGTGCTGGCACTCCAAATCAACGATGCGCCAGTGCTGGCTCTTTCGCACCTTTGAAGGCCTGATAGCGTTTGTTGATCTCATCCCAGTTCACCACATTCCACCAGGCTTGCAGATACTCGGGACGACGATTGTTGTACTTGAGATAGTAGGCGTGCTCCCACACATCATTGCCGAGAATAGGGTGCAGACCCTGACTCAGCGGGTTGTCCTGATTCGGGGTGGTTACGATCTGCACTTCGCCTTTCGCATTGCCCGCCAGCCAAACCCAGCCGCTACCAAACTGCTTGACACCGGCTTCGTTGAATTTGGTCTGGAAGTCTTTAAACTGGCCGAAAGCCTTGTTGATTGCTTCGGCGATCGGACCGCTGGGGTCACCGCCGCCTTGCGGCTTCATGATTTTCCAGAACATGGTGTGATTCACGTGTCCGCCTCCATTGTTGCGTACGGCGCCGCGGATGTCCTCGGGAATCGCATTGAGGTCGCGAATCAGATCTTCTGCGCTTTTGGACTGTAAGTTGGGATATTTCTCCAGGGCGGCGTTCAGGTTTTTCACGTAGGCCGCGTGGTGCATGTCGTGATGCAGGTGCATCGTCTTTTCGT
>QIAI01000277.1 GCA_003224995.1 Acidobacteriota bacterium | reverse complement strand
GCGGCATACGCGGCACGAGCTATGGAGAAGTCTTTTCCCCGACCCGCCGAGAGCGTTATCACTCCACCGATCCGCCGGCCGGGTGCCAGCGCAGACGTGGTGGTCGTGGAAGCACCCGTTCCATCTCCGGCGCGGAATGCGCAGATCGTCGCCGACAATGGAGCTCGAGCCGTCGAATTTTTCTCCCAGCGCTTTGGAGCCTACCCTTACAGCTCTCTTGCGCTGACGCAGATGCCTGGCCGCGTGAGCCAAGGTTGGCCGGGATTGGTTTTCCTTTCCAGCTACGCGTTTCTCACCCCGGAGGAAACTGTCGACCTGGGCGCCAGTCCGGTCAATGGAGCTTTGAACCGTTTGACCCTGCCCCATGAGACCGCTCATCAGTGGTGGGGAGACCTGATCGGATGGCGCACTTATCGCGACCAATGGGTATTTGAGGCGCTGGCAAATTATTCCTCCCTCCTGATGATGGAAACGGAAAAGCCAACCGAAGTACGCCTGATTCTGGAAAGATATCGCGAAGACCTTCTGCAAAAGAATAAAGACGGCGAGTCGTTGCGGGACGCCGGACCGGTGAGCCTGGGATTGCGCTTGAACTCGTCCCATTTCCCGAGTGGCTATGAAGGGGTCAGTTACGGACGAGGAACCTGGCTGTTTCATATGCTTCGGCACATGTTGCTGGATGCGGAAGCCATGCAGACCAGGCGATCGCAAGAGACCCAACCGGTCGCTGACGAACCTTTTATACGCGCCTTGCGAAAAATTCGTGAACGCTACGCTGACAAAGCCATCAGTACGCGCGAGCTGTTCGCCGTCTTCGATGAAGAGCTACCGCGCGCCTTGTGGTACGAAGGCCACAAATCGCTGGACTGGTTCGTGCAAGGCTGGGTAGAAGGTGTGGCTCTGCCGCATTTCAGTACGCAAAGCGTGAGAATCGTGAAGAAGGCAGGCGGTACCGAGGTAGTGGGCATCGTCCGCCAGAGTGACGCGCCGCAGGACCTGGTCTCGGCAGTATCCGTCTATGCAGTGACCGCGACTAAGCCTCGTTTGATCGGCATCGTGTTGGCGGATGGCCCGGAGACTCCTTTTCATCTCGCGGTTCCTGAAGGCACGAAGCGCATTACATTGGATGCCTATCAAAATCTTCTGAGCAGTCCGAAATAAATCATTCGCGTCAGCGGTGAATTCCATTGCGATGTGGACTTTTCTTTGCGACCCCTGCGCCTCCTCGGCGTGCTCCGCGGTTTAAGACTTTTTTCAAGCTTGGGGGGAACTGCAAAACCTACTCAGAAGAAAAATCTTAAACCGCGGAGGGCGCTGAGAAAATCCGCAGAGATCGCGGAGAAGACACAGTGCAGTCCTGAAGTGGATCGCGATGGAGCGACGGGCGTCCTCGCCCGTCAAGAAGGCAGTCGTAAAAGCACCGTTGTTACTGGAAGGCAACGGAGCATTTCTTAGCGATCTTCCTGCACCCTTTGGCCTTCGCGGTAATGTTTTTCTCGGGAAAGACCACGAATCGACCCGCAGCAGCGGCTGCGGCAGGCAAGAAGAGCCCATGCATGGATTATTGTCGCTGCGTAGAGACGGGAACCGGGATGGCTGCCGGCGGTTTGGACGGAACCGAAGAGGCGGCTGCGCTTGCGGGACTCGCCTGGGGCGAAGCATTTCCATCAGGCGGCGCGGTCGGCGGCGAAGCCTCTGCACGGTTGAGTTTGTTCAGAGAGGTTCTGCCCACAATCACGACATCCACCCGGCGATTCTGCGCCCGGTTTTCTTCTGTGTCGTTTTCCGCGACCGGATGATATTCGGCGTATCCAGCGGCAGACAGCCGCTCCGGTGCGAAGTTATATTTCATGATGAGGAGCCGCACCAATTCCGTCGCGCGCGCCGCCGACAGATCCCAGTTGTCCTGAAACTGCGTATTGTGAATCGGCTTGTTATCGGTGTGGCCCTCAATTCGCAAGCGGTAAGGACGTTCTGCCAGAAGCCATGCGATGCGGTTGAAGGCAGACTGCGAAGACGCCCGAACCTTGGCGGACCCGCTTTCAAAAAATCCAACTTCCCGCAGGCTGACCACCAAGCCGTCGCGACCGATGGTGACTGCGACTTCATTTTTGCGAATCTCGGGCGCTAGCGCATCTTCCAACTCCTGGCGAAGGCTGGAAAGATCGCCATTCTCGGAGGTTCCCAGTGCTCCTTTGCTCTTCGGCACGATTTTTCCCAATTCGGCGGTGCGTTCGGCGTTTTCGATGGCTTGCACCGTATTGAACGGGACGGGTTCCTGACTCTCTACGGGGATGGCGGTGCTCGATGCGGGAAAAACACCCAACTCCTGAAAGGCGACTTGAATGGCGACGGCCAGCTTGCCCACCTTGCGTTTATCGACTTGCGACGAGGAATATAAAACGACAAAGAAAGCAAATAATAGTGTGATGAAGTCTGCGTAAGAGACCAGCCAACGTTCATGATTGGCATGCGGAGCACGCCGCCGTCGTCTCATCGAGGTTCCTCTGCCGGCGTGGGCTCTTCTTTTCTCGCAGCTTCGGCCAGGAATCCGAGCAGCTTGGTTTCCAGCATTCTGGGGTTCATGCCCTCGAGAATCGAAACCACTCCTTCCAACGTCATCTCGTGGACGATCTGCTCTTCGCGGATACGGATTTTCAGTTTGCCTGCGGCGGGCAGTAAAAAAAGATTGGCAGCCCCCACGCCGTAAATGGTGGCCACGAATGCCACCGCAATGCCGCGGCCGACTTCGTCAATCTTGTCCAGATGCTGCATGGTTTGAATCAGGCCCAGCACCGCTCCGATGATGCCGATGGTCGGGGAGAAGCCCCCCGCCGACTCAAACACCTGGGCCAACTTCTCTTCCTGTTCGCCCTGATTGTCGAGTTCGAGTTCCATCATCTTTCTGAGTTCCTGGGGTTCGGTGCCATCGATGGCGAGCATCAGCGTCTTCTTGAGAAAGGGCTCGGTGATCGACTGCAAGGTTTGGTCGAGAGAAACAATGCCTTCGCGCCGCGCCTGGTTGGCGTATTTCACCAACTCACGGATGGTGTGCAAGGGATCCACTCGCGGAGCTGCGAAAATATGTCCCAGACGGCGAAAGGCGGTCAACACCACGGAGAGGGGAAATTGAATGAGCACGGCCCCCAGCGTCCCGCCGAAAACGATCATGGCCGCAGTGGGTTGAAGAATCTGGCCCAGGTTGCCGCCTTCCAGCAGCAAGCCCGCCAGGATGCCTCCGACCGCGATCACAATCCCGCCGAATGTGGCCTTGTCCACGGGATCTACCTCGCGGGCTCGGATTTGCCCGCATCGTCTGCGGGAGGAGACAACGCAACCCGGTTGTCCCATCCAGGAAAGATGCCGCTCAGGACCGACCTGCGAAACTCCAGAATGCGTTCCAGGATCTGCGCCACATTTTCCCGCACCACAATCTTCTCCCCGGTCACCAGCGTGATCACCGTGTCCGGAGCCTGCTCCACAAATTTGATGAGATCCGAATTGAGCACCAGAGGCTGGTTGTTGAGCCGGGTCAGCTGAATCATCGAGAAGGTCTCCTCCGCCGGGCCGCAGATTTGGGCAGCATGCTCCTGCTGTCTTCATCGGCAGAGAGGACGGCAAACATGCGAGGAGGCGGAGGGCGGCGGGATTACCACGGTACCGGTTCGTCAGACACCAATGGGCCTAAAGCCTTCGGGTGGGCTGCCGATGATCCGGTGGAACACAATTGGGTTCCGTGACGCTGGCAAGGGACAAGCCCTTCACAGGCACGATCGGGAGGCGGTTCCAGGAAGACGGGCCCAGTCAAAGGAGAAATTCAAAATGGCGTTAAGCATTCTGAATAATATTCCGTCCTTGGCCGCCCAGAACCAACTGGCGATCACGGGATCGGAGTTGCAGAGAACCCTGTTCCGGCTGTCGTCCGGTTCCCGCATCAACAGCGGGTCCGATGACGCCGCCGGACTGGCGATTGCCGACGGGTTGCATGCCAACATTACAGCCCTGACGCAATCTTCCCGCAACGCGAACGACGGCGTCGGCGCCCTGCAAGTGGCCGACGGCTCGCTCGCCCAGGTCACCACCCTGCTGAACCGCGCAGTCACCCTGGCTACCGAATCCGCCAACGGCACGGTTTCCAACAATCAGCGCGTCGCTCTGGATTCCGAGTTCAGCGCGATCCGGGCAGAAATCGATCGCATCGGCACCAACACCACCTTCAACGGCACGGCCGTGTTCACGGCCACGCCCACCAACGTCTACCTCAGCGACTCGACCAGCGGCGGCGCCAGCAACATCGGAGTCACCACCGGCCTGTTGTCTGCCTCCGGTATCGGCCTCACCGCCAATGCCAGCGGCACGCTGACCTCCACCGCCAACGCCGTAGCCACCAAGACGGTCACGGTGGGCGCGACGACCTATACCTATGTCGCCAACCTGTCGGCGACACCGACGGCCAACGAAGTGTTGATCGGCGCGAATGCGGCAGCTACCCTGGCCAATCTCGCCTCGGCTATCAACGGCGGCGCGGGCGCGGGCACGACCTATGGGCAGGGCACGGTCGCCAATGCGTCGGCCGTCGCGGTGGCAGGGGCCACCACCGTCTCATTTGTGTCGAAGACTCCGGGCACTGCCGGCAACACGGTTGCGACGACCACGACCGATGTGGGCAATACCTTCGGCACAGCCACGATGACCGGCGGCGGCACCGGCGTTGCCACGCTGACCACGGCTGTGCTGGCACAGGCGGCCCTGACCAACATCAACGCGGCCATCGCTTTCGTCGCAGGCACTCGAGGCCAGATTGGCGCCGCCATTAACCGGTTGCAGAGCGCGGTCAACGTCATGCAGAACCAGTCCCAGAACCTGTCCGCTGCCGAGGATGGCATTCGCGCAGCTGACATCGCGCAGGAAGTGGCCAACATGACGAAGTTCTCGATCCTCAACCAGACTGGCATCTCGTCGCTGGCGCAAGCCAACCAGATGCAGCAGAGCGTATTGAAACTGCTCCAGTAGCACGACGATTGCGAGGGGGCGGGTAACCGCTCGCCTCCTCGCCGTTTTCCACTGGAGATGCTGCCATGAGCATCGATCCAATCGCCGCCGTGCTCGCCGTGAGACCATCTCCGGAGCCGCAAGCCCCTGCCAAAATTACTCGCGCCGCAGCGCCCGCGCCGGTTCGCAGCGCGCCCGAGCCCGCGCAGAGTCTGCCACAGGCGCGCCAGTACCAGGTGAATGCTTCATTCGGAGAGGCCAACCTGATCATCTATCGCATCCTGGACAAACAGACCGGAGATCTCATCCAGCAGATTCCGCCCGAACAGTTGCTTCGCTTACCAGTCCCACACAAGGCGTGCTCAACGCAAACCTGACCGAGATCACGAACCAGCAGTGTGAATCTGAATAGCATGGGTCTGAACCAGGGAACGGTGAGTTCCGGATCAGGGATCGACGTCACCTCGGTAGTCAACCAGATCATCGATTCCCAACGCGGCCCAGAGAAGTTGTGGCAGCAGCAGCAAAGCAATCTCACCAGCCAGACCAATGCCCTGAACAGCCTCAATTCCAGCCTGACCGCGCTGCAAACTGCCATGCAGGCGCTGAGCGATCTGTCGGGCGTCATGACCTCCAACACCGCGACCTCATCGCAGCCCGGCATTCTGACTGCGACCGCCCAGTCTGGGGCCAGTTCCGGGAGTCATCTGATTGTGGTGGCCAACCTGGCCACAACCTCTTCGTCTTACTCCGACGCGGTGGCCAGTCCCGACACCCCATTGCAGACCGGGGTGGTCACCCTACAAGTGGGTACGACCAGCACAGATATCACGGTCGACAGCACGAACAATACTTTGAGCGGTCTGGCGAACTCTATTAACTCCCAAAAGTTCGGGGTGACCGCCAGCGTGATCACGGACGCGAACGGGGCCCGCCTGGCACTGGTCAGCAACACGACCGGCGTCCCCGGCGACCTGACCGTTACGGGAAACGTTACCGGATTGGGTTTCCATAAATCCGTTCCCGGCCAGAATGCCTCCCTTACCATTGATGGTGTGCCCATCAGCAGCGCCACCAACACGGTGACGGGCGCAATCAACGGTGTCACGTTGAACCTGGTCAGCAGCGCGCCCAGCACGCCGGTTCAGCTTTCGGTAGGGCCCAATACTTCGGCCATTGGTACGGCAGTCAGCAGCTTCATCGGTGCGTACAACACCGTGATGACGAAGATCAATTCGCAATTTGCAGTAGACGCTGCTACCCATACCGCCGGGCCACTGGCGTCCAATGCCGCATTGCGCTCCCTGCAAAGCAGCCTGCTCTCCGACGTTACTTACGCGGTGGCGGAAAACAACGGTCTCCCCAACCTGGCCGCGCTCGGGGTCAATATGGCCAACGACGGCACTCTCAAGCTTGACGACGCCGCTTTCAATGACGCGCTGGCGAACAACTTCTCTGCGGTGCAGAACTTTTTCCAAGGGGGCACGAATGGATTCGGCTCTCACTTCAGCACCGACCTCAGCGCGCTTACCAGTCCCACACAAGGCGTGCTCAACGCAAACCTGACCGAGATCACGAACCAGCAGAAAGTACTGACCGACACCATTAGTGACTTCGAGGATCGCCTGTCCGCGCGCGAACAGCAACTCATCAAGCAATACAGCGCGATTGATGCCATGCTGCGGCAGTACCCGGTGACCCTGCAATCGATCAATGCACAGCTGGCCACGTTGCAGAATTATCAGAAATGAGCATCGACCCGAGGTTCGCGTATCGTGAAGCAGGCGCTCGCGCGGCCAGCCCTGTCGGTAGGGTCATCCTGCTCTACGAGCAGGCCATCCAGGATCTGGGCGGCGCCATCAGCGCCCTGGCTGCGCAAGACATCGAGCAGAGGACCCGTCTGCTCAGCCATGCCTTGCTGGTGATTGGGCAATTGCAGGCGTGTTTAGATCTGGAGCGTGGGGGCGAGGTCGCGAGCAACCTGGACCGCTTCTATGATCTGGTGCGCCAGCGCCTGCTGGACGCGCAGCTCCAGGCCTCTCCGGTGATTCTGCGCGAGCAGATGGACCTTTTGTTGTCGGTGCGTAGCGCCTGGATCGAAGTCGAACAGCACGAGCGGCAAAGTGCGGCACCCCCTCCCGCGGCTGCCAACGCTCCTGCGGAACCTTCTGCCAAGCCCGCGGCACCGTCGCACTGGAGAGCCTAATGTCAGAGTTGTTGCAAAGACTGCGCCAGGCGAATCATACGTTGAGCGCCGCGATCGTTCTTCTAAACGCGCCCGCTCGCGCGGGAATCGGGATCACTCCAGAGCAGCTAGCCGGGGTTCTCAGTGAACTCTTGCGGGTGGGGGAGTGGCTGCAAAGGAAAGCTGTGCCGCAAAATGATCCGGAAGTAGCCGTAGCCGTGCAACAGTACCGCCAGTCGCTGCAGCAACTGCAGTTGCTGCTGCCGGCCCTGCACGCAAAATTGCTGACCGAACGCGCGCGGCTGGAGGCGGAACGTTCACACTTGGAGTCCGCTTCGGCGTGGGCGGGAGCCTCGCACAACACGCGCTAACCCTACTTCAGATAGTCAAACAAGCTGAGCTGCGCAATGCGTCCCGCAGCGGAAAGCGCGGCGGAACGGGCGGTCTGCGCACTCAGTAGATTGGTAGTCGAGGCTGCCAGATCTGCCCCGCCCACCGTGTTTTCTTCCTGGCTCAGGAGTAGTTTGTCATTGTTCAAGTAGGTCTGTTGGGAGCTCAGCTGGTTCAGGGCATTGCCATAGAACACGCGTTGCGCGGTTACGTGATCAAAGGCCGTGCGCAGGCCGCCGGCGGCCGTATCGGTTCCGGTATTGGTCTGCAAGGCTACGATCATGGTGTGAATCGCCTGAAACACGTCGCTGCCGGGAGCGGAGAAAATCTGCGAGCCGGGAAGATTCACTTGCATGTTGACCCCATTGCTCACGGCGATGCTATTGGTGCCGGCATTGCCGTCGTAGCTGACTCCCGAAGGTTGGCTTGCATCGGCGACATACGGCCTAGTCTGGGTGGGAAACGTAAGATTGGCCAGCCCGATGAGCTGATCCTGGATGCCGGAGAGTTCGCCCACGACCGAGGCGCGGTTGGCATCGGACAACGTGCCGTTGGCTCCCTGCACGCCCAGGCTAATGGCTCGTTGCAAAGCCAGCACAACTGAATTGAGGGTCGAATCGGTAGTCTGCAGCTGTGCCTGCATGGATTGCACACTGCGCAGGTACTGGTCCGTCTGGCTGCTCTCCGCCTGGTTCTGAATTAGGACTGCAGTCGCAGTGGGATCGTCCGACGGTTTATTCACCCGGCGTCCCGAAGCCATTTGCAGCAGCGCGGTATTTTGCTGTTGCTGCGCATTGGATAAGGCAGCCAGCAGATCAGAGCTGATATTTGGATTGATGCGCATACGGGATTAGTACCTCCCCAGTTGAATGGCCGTGTCCGTGATCTCACTGATGGCGGTAATGACCCGTGCGGCGGCCTGATAGGAGCGCTCGTAGCGGATTAGATTGGCCGCTTCTTCATCCATGGAGACCCCGGATAGAGAAGAACGCTGATCTTGCAGCTGTCGCAGAATCAGGTCAGACGCGTCGCGCTCAGCCGAGCCATTGGCTACATCACTGCCAATGCCAAATACCATGTCCGCGTAGAAATTGATGGGTGATTGTCCGCCGGTTACGGTTTGGTTCTGCACCGCCAGCAGCTGTGCCAGATTGCCGTTGCTTCCCGGACTCCCATCCGAACTCGCCGCGATTTTGGAGGGATCGGTGATCAGCACTGCCATGCCGGTGGCTGCGCCCGTATTCCCAGCGGGCGGTGGACTGAAGAAGTCTCCTCCCGCGGCGCCCGCCAGATCC
>QIAI01000276.1 GCA_003224995.1 Acidobacteriota bacterium | reverse complement strand
CGGAGGGATTTCCGGTCTTGCGGCCGCTTATGCGCTAGAGGAAAAGCGGCGCGGCGGGATTGAGGTGGAGTACGTCTTGTTCGAAGCCGCAGCGCGTTTTGGCGGCGTACTGGTCACTGACCGGGTTGATGATTGTCTGCTGGAGGCGGGCGCCGACTCATTTCTCACTGAAAAGCCCTGGGCCATCGAACTCTGCGGCAAGCTCGGACTTGCCGACCAGTTAATCGGCTCCAACGATGCCGAGCGCAAAACCTACATCCTGGTGCACGGCAAGCTGGTGGAAATGCCGGACGGGCTGATGTTCATGGTCCCCACCAAGCTCACACCGACCGTCCTTTCGCCGCTGTTCTCCATGCAAACGAAGCTGCGCATGGCGCGCGAGTGGTTTCACCCGCCGCACAAAGCGAATGGCGACGAGTCGGTCGCAGCCTTTGTGGAACGGCATTACGGTTCCGAGATGGTCGACCGGTTGGCCGATCCTCTGCTCTCGGGCGTGTATGGCGGAGAAGCTTCCCAGCTGAGCGTCCGAGCCGTGCTGCCGCGTTTTGCGGAGATGGAAGCCAGGTACGGAAGTCTGGGTCGCGCCATGCTGGCCGCGCGCAGCGCGATGTCTCGCGGCCCCAGGACCGCGCCGCGCCCGCTGTTCACCTCCCTGAAAGAAGGCATGCAGCAGATGGTGGATGCGCTGGTTGCCGCGCTGCCGTCCGACGCTTTGCGCTCCGGAGCGACCGTGCAGGCGGTCGCGCCCGAGGCCGGTAGCTGGATGGTTTCGGCAGGCATGCAGTCGGATCAATTCGACGCGGTGATCGTCGCGCTCCCCACCAAGGCGGCGGCCGTTTTGTTGCAGCGCTGCGGCGCCGAACTCGCTGCCGAACTGGGAGCTATCGCATACAGTTCGTCGGTGACAGTCGCCCTCGGGTATGACAAGCAGGTGCGCGACTCGCTTCCCCCCGGCTTTGGATTCCTGGTGCCGCGCAGTGAAGGCAAGCGCATGCTGGCAGCAACGTTTGTGCACAACAAATTCCCCCATCGCGCGCCCGACGACCGCGCCATCATTCGCTGTTTTCTGGGCGGAGCGCGCGGCGAGCAGACGCTGGCGCTCTCCGAGGAAGAGATCCTGCGCATCGTGCGCGAAGAACTCGATCAGATTCTCCATCTCAAGGCTGAGCCGCTATTTGCCCGGGTATTCAAGTGGAAGGGTGCGATGGCGCAGTACGGCGTCGGGCATCTGGAGCGCCTGCAGCGCATTGCAGCGCATCGCCAGAAGCTTTCTGGGCTGTCGCTCGCAGGCAATGGCTACAGCGGGATCGGCGTGCCCGACTGCGTGCGGTCGGGAACAGCCGCGGCGGAAGAGACGCTGAAAACACTCGGAATTATGGACCCGCAATCCGTGACCGCGAGGACTTAGGCTTTTGATGTATCCGCTGCAGAAAACCGAAAGCGGAAATCTGGGATGTGAATCGCGGCCACAACCACGCCGACTAAACCTCAGCCCTCGCTAACGGCCGGGACGAGGCTCGGCCGCCCTAGCCGGTTGCTGATTGCCACCAGAATCATGGCAATGAGGCCCACCTGCAGCGCCATCCCTCCATAAGTACTGATTGCCGAGTGGCCCCACTCGGAGCGGGGATCGAAGATGCCGAACGGCGTCAAGAGATTCATGGCAGAAACGGCCGCGGCTTCGCCGGAGATGCTCGAAATCGCGATTACAACTCCCGCCGTCGCGTAATACAGGCACAAAAACAGAACACCTTTTAGAACGGGCTGACGGAGCCGGGTGAGCGTGCACCACTGAATAAAGAGTATGTCGCGGGTGATGAAGATCAGCACTACCAGCAATTCCAGGGCTGCCGTGCGCAGCGACCTCGAGTGAAAATCAAGTGCCATTCGCCAGGCCAGAATGTCCCAAACCATGAACGCGTAGGCCACCACTCCGGAGAGAAGCAGCCACGGCCAAGGCAAGCCATTTTCCGAAAACATGTTGGCCGTACCTTCGGCGCGTTCTCTCCACCAGACCTTGAGACGCTCGAGCGGGGTCAGTGATCCCAAACCGACAAGAAACAGGATCGCTCCGTTCACAGCCACCATGAAGCTCGCAAGCTCGTCGGACTTCACCACTTCTCCGTTACGGCTGAAGAGCGCGTAGAACATGAAATTAAGAAATGCGACGCACCCCACCACTTGCCAGCGCGAAAGCGGACGAAGCTCGCTATAGTCCCGCTTCAGATTTCGCAGAATCATGATCGTGATCCACGCCCCGAACGAAGCGTAAAGCAGAAGGCTGACCAGCACCCATGGCACCTCATGCCCGAACAGCATGGGCGTGACTTCTCGTGCTTCAACGAGTTTGATTCCCAAAATCGAGTGCAATCCGGCCACCGGACTGAAACCAGCCAAGCCGGGAAACCACGAGGCCGCGAATGCGTAAGTGCCCATCATCAGACAAAACACAAACAGCGCTCCGATCAGTCCGACTCCACGGCTCCGGCTCTCGAGCATAGTGGAGAGCCAGAGGCCGCTCAGGCCAAGGAACAACGCTCCCGCAAACAGGCCGACGTAGCCCGCCAGCAACGACCAGAACGAAATTCCCCCGGCGACACCCGCCCAAATGGTGATGGGAAGCACGCAAAGCGCGGCAAAATAGCCCAGGATCGGCTCGCCTAACACTTTGCCCAACGTGATCTCCGCGGCTGTCAAGCTGGTCGTGCGCTGAAAATCCCAAGTCCTGCGATCGCGCTCTCCGGACACTGCTTGGGCGCACATGAACATCGACCAGAAGGGGACCAGTCCGGCCTGGAGCCCCACCAACCAGCGGCACAACAGCAGCCAGGTTTCTCGCGGATTTTCCCGGCGTACTTTCTCCGCATAAGGCACCCATTGCCCCCCGAGCCGCTGCGCGTTTCGCTGGGCAGTTTCCAGCATCTCCTGGCGCTCGCTCCAACAGGCGAGCCCAATCAGCGCGGCAATGAACACAACCACCACCGCGACCATCAGCGCTCGCGCGGGCCGCAACTCAGCCCGCTTGTGCCGAACGAATTCCGGATTCCGCCAGAATTTCCACATCTACATCACCTCGTGCCGGGACAGCCGCATGTATAAATCTTCGACGGTTTGTTTGACCTCGGCGAAGGTTTTCACCCGCACGCCCGCGCTGACGAGGCTCGCCAGAAGCGCCGCCATCTCCTCATCCGATCCCGCGAACTGGAACGTGGCATCGCCGGTGCTCAACTGCAGGTTCGATACATCAGCATGGCCGCGCAGCTTTTCCTCGAGAGCGCCGCTCGCATCTCCCAACCAGCTGATCCGCATATCCCGCGCCAGATTTTCGGCCGCCGTCACCTCTTCGATTCGACCGCTTCGCACCATCCGTCCTTTTTCCATGATGCCAATGGAAGTGCAGAAGCCTTCCAATTCGGTCAGAATGTGAGAGGAAATCAGGATGGTGCTGCCCTGGTCGCGCAGGCTGCGCAACAAATTGCGCAGCTCGAGGCGAGCCTTGGGATCGAGTCCGGAGGCCGGCTCATCCAGCAACAGCAGTTTGGGCCGATGAATAATGGAGCGGGCAATTCCGAGCCGCTGCTTCATGCCGCGTGACAGCCCACGAATCATGGCATCGCGCTTCACCTCGAGCGAAACCTGCGCGATCGCTTCGCTGACTCGCGCCGGAATTTCGCTCTCGTTCATTTTGTAAGCGTGCGCGAAGTAGTCGAGGTACTCCCAGACTTTCAGGTCATCATAAAGGGCAAAGAAATCGGACAAATAACCGAGGAGTTGCTGCGCCCGCTCGGGCTCCTCCGATACATCGATTCCATTGACGAGAGCCCGCCCCGTGGTGGGAGCTAACAAGCCGCAGGCCATGCGGATGGTGGTTGTTTTGCCGGCGCCGTTCGGCCCAATCAGCCCGAAGATTTCGCCCTGTGGAATGCTGAGATTCAGATCCTGAACCGCCACCAGATCGTCGTACTCTTTACGAAGATGGATGAGTTCAATCAAGAGATAGAGAATTCTCTGGCGTCGCTGGAGAAGCCGTCGGCTCGGCCCCAGCGCCCGTCGTCCTCTCATTGGACATCGGATAGTACAGCTCAATTAGACACCGGATAATACGCTGCAAGCCTGGCGCCGGTTCCGGCAAAATTACACCCTCTCCGCGAACAGGCCCAGTGTCTCCCGAGGAACGACGGTGCGCGAGGACCTTGCGTAGAATTTTCGCGGGCGTGTCCACCGTTCGAAATCGGCAGACGACACCTCACGACTCAAACACGAACCGGTCGCTGACTAGAAAATTCACGATCGAACACATCGCGATGGTCACGAGGTTCGCCACGAAATAATTCAGATGATCCCCGCCGACCAGGATCCCCATGACCACCACGTTCCCCAGAATCGAAAACAGGCCGGTCGTAAGATTAAACTTCGCAAATCGCAGCCACGAACTGCCGCCGGTGCGATCCGCCCAGGTGAAGCGCTCGTGCCAGAAATAGTTGTGCACGACCGCCGCTTGCACGGCGAACGCAGTCGCCAGCAGATAATCCAGTCGCAAAACTGACTTCAATACCGCCAAGCTCAGCAACTGCACGACAATCCCGCCAGCCCCGACCGCGTTGAACTTGAGCCAGCGCACTCCCATCCGCTTCGCCGGGCTCATCGAATCCGCTCCTCACAGTACAGTCGATATCCGTTCTTTACAGTGAAGAAAACGATCATGAGGCTCATCCCAGCGAGCCCAATCGTTCCGCCGATGTCGAAGAGTCGGTAATGTCCGCGCAGAACCACCGGCCAGCGGAGCAATGCCAGGTTGCCAACCGCCAGCAGCAACCGCAATTCGGTCGGACCAAAACTCCAGAACGAAAGCCGAAATTCGCCCAGCGTATAGGTCGCAAGATAGGACTGGATCGACAGCACCAGGAAGGCCAGCAGCAGCCCCATCGCGATCCACGGATGCATGTACCCCGACAGAGCCAAGCCACCCATCATGGCGACAGCGCCGAAGCTGTCCACCATGTGATCCACATAAAAACCGTAACGTGGCCGCTGTTGCCGTCGAACCCGCGCCAACGTTCCATCCAGGCTGTCGCCCAGCCAGTTCACCGCGAGACAGGCAATCACGGCCAGTAGATAGTGCCGATTCCAGCGCGACAGCGCGTAAAACACTCCGGCCGCAATAGATGAGCGTCTTCTTCTCCACCGAAGCCAGAAAGCTCGCCTGAATTCGTGTGGCGTGAGTAACTGCGCTGCTCACTTTTTTCATTTCCGAAAGCACCTTAGGATTCGCCTGTTCACAGTAGTCCACCAGTGGGCTTGCCATGTTTCGACCTCCTGCCGCACCGCCACTTTGCCGCCAGCCGGTGCAGCCCGGCAATGCACCACCGCTCAAATGCGCCACAGGCAAAGGTCATCTGCTAAGTAAATGAAGGCAAGAAGGATAGTCTGAGAGGTCAACCGCAAAAAGAATCAGGAACACTGGAGTAAACGGGCGTCCTTACCTGTCGGCTTGTGCGAAACAGAGTTGTCAGAAAGCTCTAAGGTTCCAACTGCACCTTGGCTTCCACTGTCACGGGAACTGGTTCCATTGCTTTTTTCCGTCGCAGACTCTGCGGTAGATCCGATCGCAGCAGCCACAACCCCGCCGCCACCGCACCCGCCCACGTGATCGAACTCAATCCCAGCGACTCCAGGTCTGCAGTCCGGCTTCCCCGCAAGGGGATGAGGTGCGACACCTGCCACGCCAGCGCGCCGGCAATCGCCGCCACCAGCGTCGCTTTCCCTAGCTCGACCCAGGGCAGATCGCCCAGAGACACCAGCTTGCGCCGATGCAGAAGCAGGGCGGCAGCGATCGTGTTCGCAATGATGCCAATGTCGGAGGCGATCGCCAGCCCGACCACCGACATGGAATGAAACAATGCCCGGTAAACCGCCAGCGATGCCAGCGTGACCAGCGTGCAAGCGACCATCGGGGTCAGAGTATCGCCGGCGGCGTAGAAGGCGCGCGCGTACAAGCCCTGGGCCGCCCAAAAGGCCAGCGAAATGGAGAACCAGAAGAAGTACAACGCGGTCTCTTGCGAGTCGCCGAAGGAAAATCGGCCGCGCCGGTAGACCAGGTCAATCAGGGGCAGCGCTGCCACCATCATCAGCGCCGAGCACAGAAACGAAAGCGCCGAAATCCGATACACCGAGCCGTTCACCGTCTCGCCGAATTCCTTCATGCGCTTCTCGCCAAACAGGCGCGCGAAGAATGGCAAGGACGCCTGCCCCGTGGCCTGACCCAGCACCGCAATCGGCACAGCGAATAGCCGCTTCGCATAATTCAGTCGTGCAATATCGCCAACCCCGCTCGAGGCGAAATAACGCAGGATCCAGTCGTCCGCCGTCACCAGCGAGACCCCGAGCATCAGCGGAATAGAAAGCCGCACCCACTCCCGAAATGCCGCATTCTTCAAATCAAAGGCCGGTCGATATCGAGTGCCGATCCGGGCTGCCCCGAACGCATTCACCAGGAATGGGCCGATGATGGTTCCCGCAAGCGCTCCCCAGGCCAGCGACGCAATCCCCAGCTGTTTTCCGGCGATGATGCCGCCCAGAATGATGAACAGGTTGTAGATCAGCGGCCCGAAGCTGGGAAACAGAAACATGCGGTGCGATAACAGCACCGCGCCCACGACCCCGCCCACGTAAAAGAAGATCTGCGCCGGCAGCAGAATGCGCGTCAGCGACACGCACAGCGCCATCTGCTCGGCCGAGAACCCGTGGAACATCCAGCCCACAAACTGCGGCGTGAAAATCTGCTTCTGCGCGAGAAAGCGTGTGTAGATCGAGATGAACGTGATGGAGGCGGTACCGCCCGCGAGAATGTAGTTCAGCCAGTCCGGCAACGTGAACGCCGCAACGTAGGCATCGGTTTGCCCGCCCGCCCCAAAGGCATATGCAATGTAGGCCTCGCGCAGGTATCCGATAACCCGGGACAGCATGACCGTGCTCATCAGCAGCACTGTGGCGGAAAATGCGCTGTGCTGGTGAGACGGGTGCAGGATACGGAGAATGCGCGAGAACATAAGTGAATGGGTGGTGGACTCAGCCTATCAAAACTGGCATGCAACTCTCCCGCCATTTCGACGAAATCCACAAGGATGTGCCCCGCTGATAACCCTTTCCCGGCGCGGCTTTTGCCTTAGCCCGCAAGAAATAGTTTTACGAACTATTCACGACGTATTAACCTTGACGGCCTCCGGCAACCTCTATAGTTCGCCGAGTATTGCGCCACGGCGTCGAATTTCTGTGGAGGTCTCCATGCGTATCGCTCGTCTCGTCGCTTTTCTCACCGTTTTTTTCGCTATGGCCGCGGTTCTGGCCAGTGCCGCGGTCTGTCCGCTGAATTCTCCCAGCGGGCGAGTGCAACACGTCATTTACGTGCAGTTCGATAACACTCACTTCGTCCGCGACAACCCTAACGTTCCTTCCGATCTGGAACAGATGCCTCATCTGCTGAACTTCATCAAGGGCAATGGGACGCTGTTGTCGAATCATCACACGCCTCTCATCTCCCATACCGCCACCGACATCCTCACATCGCTGACCGGAGTCTATGGCGATCGTCACGGCGTTCCCGTGAGCAACAGCTTCCGCTATTTCAATCCCGACGGAACCTCCAATACCGGCGTTTCTTTTGCGTACTGGACCGATCCGCTGTTTGACCCGACCACGTCGACGCCCACCGACACCCTGCCTAACATGCTGACCGCCGACGGTAAGAATGCACCCGCACCCTGGGTTCCCTTCACCCGTGCGGGTTGCAACGTGGGAGCCGTCGCGACTGCCAACACCATCCTGGAAAACATCGCCACCGATATCCCCACGGTGTTCGGTGCGAACTCTCCCCAGGCCATGGAAGTTGCGTCCAATCCCGGCCAGGCTTTCGCCGACTTTGTCGGCATCGGGGTTCACTGCGCGGCAGGCGATGCCCTGTGCAGCTCTGCCAATGGTGGCGAACCCGACCTGCTTCCGGCCGAGCCCGGAACCTACTCCGGATTCCAGGGATTATTTGGCCACGTGTATGTGGCTCCGCAAATCAGTCCCAATGGTCCGCTCACCGATCTGAATGGCAATGTGATTCAGGATGCCACGGGCCACATCGGCTTCCCGGGTTTCGATGGAATGGCAGCCACGGTTTCGCTCGCCTACGTTGCCGCGTTGCAGGAACACGGCGTTCCCGTGACCTATGCCTACATTTCCGACGCGCATGATGCTCACCCGAGCGCGCGAAGTTCTTCCAGAGGCTGGCAGCCGATGGCATCACTCGCGACAACACGCTGTTCGTGTTTACCGCGGATGAAGGCGATCACTTCGTCGGCGGCCCGCCGAGTCCCGCCAATTGCGACGGCATTCACGTGCCCTGCACCTACGCGCAGATTGGCGAGATCAATACCAATCTTGCCGGCTTGCTGGCCACCGAGCAGGGAATTACCACTCCCTTTAAGGTCCACTCCGATGACGCGCCCACCATCTACATCACGGGCAATCCGGCGCGCGAAGCTGCGGTCACCCGCAGCTTCGAGCATGGGCTGATGGGCCTCACCGCCGTCAATCCCATTACCGGGAATACCGACACGCTCACGAAGTTTTTGGCCGACCCGGTCGAGATGAAACTCCTGCACATGGTCACCGCCGATCCGGCCCGCACTCCAACCTTGGTCATGTTCGGCGATCCCAATTACTTCTTCTTTGCTGGCGCTCCCAACTGCACCTCCCCGTGCGTTACCGAACTTCCTGGCTTTGCCTGGAACCATGGCGACGTGCAGCGCGACATCACCACCACCTGGTTAGGAATCGTCGGCCCCGGCGTGAAGCGCCAAGGCGTCACCGGCGAGGTTTGGTCGGATCACACCGACATCCGTCCGACCATTCTGTCACTGGTCGGCCTCACCGACGACTACTCGCATGATGGCCGCACCCTGGCCGAAGTCATGCGCGACAATGCCTTGCCCACCGGCGTGCGCCGCAACCCGCTCGCCTTTACCTTGCTGGCCCGGGCCTACAAGCAAATCAACGCTCCGGTCGGACAGTTCGGACGCACTACGCTCGCCGTCTCCACCTCCGCGTTGGCGGGCGATGACACCACCTACAACAATCTCGAAAATCGTTTGACCACCCTGGGCAGCCGCCGTGACGCATTGGCCGCTCAGATCATTCAGAAACTGGAGGCAGCCGAGTTCAACAACCAGCCGCTCGATTGGCCCACTACCTTCAGACTTCTGCTTCAGGCAAACCAACTGCTGGAGCAAGCGTCAGGCGATTGAGGCTGAGAAGTATCCATGGCTTCGTCCCAGACGGCGAAGCCCCAACCCAACCTTGGACAAAAAAAGGGAGCCTCCAACTCGAGGCTCCCTTAATGCTTTCCTTAGTGCTTCCTTCGTGTTTCCCTTCGTGCCCTTAGTGGTGAAGGTTTTTCGTGGTGAAGGTTTTTCCTTCTGAAGGTTTTTCTTACGCCCCTTCCG
>QIAI01000679.1 GCA_003224995.1 Acidobacteriota bacterium | reverse complement strand
AAGGCTACAACTAAAGAATTAGTTTGTAACTAGAGATTAGTTTCTAATTGAACATGGAGATGAAGAAAATGAAAAGCTGGATAGCAAACTTGAAAGGCAAGCTAGGCCGCCATCTGCTCGTGCCGATTGCGGCGATCGCAATGGTGGGATCGTTTGTAACTTACGATTTTGTGAAAGCGGTGCCGGCGAGAGCCGCTGCTGCCATGGCAAGCCCTACCACGACGCCGCTCGATAACAACAGCGTGGGAGCGCTGCTCTCGCTTGACCAGGCGATGGAAACCCTGGCCGCTCGCGTCACCCCTGCCATTGTGAACGTGACGGTGACCTCACGCGCAAAAGCCCACATGATCGGGGGAGATGCGGAGGACATGCAGCAGTTCTTTAATCAGCAATTCGGTGATCAGCAATCCGGACCGCAATCTGATCAGCAGTTCGGTCCCTTCGGCCGGTTCTTCGGACAGCAGATGCAGCCGCGGCAGCAGCAGCGGGTTGAGCACGGGCTGGGTAGCGGCGTGATCATCTCGCCTGACGGCTACATCGTGACCAACAATCACGTGGTCGACGGCGCAACGGACGTTCGCGTCACCATGAGCGATCGCAGGATTCTGGCGGCCAAGGTGGTTGGCACCGATCCGCTGACCGATCTGGCGGTGATCAAGGTAGATGGCCATGACTTGCCCAACGCACCTTGGGGCGACTCCACGAAGTTGCACCAGGGGCAGACCGTGCTGGCGTTCGGCAATCCGTTTGGATTCCGCTTCACCGTGACTCGCGGTATCGTCAGCGCGCTGAATCGTCCCAATCCGGCCTCGGACGACGCCCGCAAGCCCGGGCAGTTCATTCAGACCGATGCGGCCATCAATCAGGGAAACTCCGGGGGCCCGCTGGTCAACGCGCGTGGAGAAGTGATTGGGATCAATACGTTCCTGATCTCGCCTTCGGGATCATTTTCGGGCATGGGATTCGCCATTCCTACACAGATCGTGCGCCCCACGGTGGAAAAGCTGATTCAGTTTGGCAAGGTCACGCACGGCTACATGGGAATCGGAATCTCCGACGTAACCCCGGACAACTCGAAGTTCTTCCACATGACCAATGCGGTGGGCGCCGTCGTTACCCAGGTCGAGTCCGATTCGCCGGGATCCAAGGCGGGCTTGAAGGTGGGCGACGTAATCACCCAGCTTGATGGACACGAAGTCAGCGATGCGGGCGCGCTGCAGGTGGAGGTGGGACAGAAGAGTCCGGGCACGACTATCCATCTTCAAGTCATCCGTGACGGCAAGGCCGTAGCAGTTCCGGTTACGCTGGAAGCGATGGGAAGCCGCGACCGGTCAGGCAAGGAAGCCGCTGAAACCGGGCCTGGTAAACCGCGCTGGGGAATCGGCCTGGCCGACATTACTCCGGAGGTGAGAGAGCAGCTGCAAGCGCCCCACGATCTTCACGGGGCGGTGATTCAGCAAGTACAGCCGGGCAGTCCCGCCGACAACGCCGGCCTGCAGTCCGGCGATGTGATCGTGGAAGTGGATCGCAAGCCGGTAGAGACCGCGGCTGACGTTCAGAAAGCCCTGAGCAGCGTGCCCAAAGGGCAGGACGCGCTGGTACTGGTGTGGTCGANGGCCGAGTGAAACGATGGTGGCAGTGGTTTGTAGTTAGTCGCGAAAAGAAATTCCCCAACGGGAGGCGGACGTTCCTTCCCGCCTCCCGATTTCTGTTGTTGATTCGGGCAGTCGGACGACTAGCGGCCCGTTATGGGCGGCCCAAGACTAACTGACAACTGACATCTCATCACTGACCATTGGTTTTAAATACAAGCCTTCCACCGCCCCATGAACTTTTTCCGAAAGTTCTTCCATGTTCCTCAGAGTATATCGAGCCGTGGAAATGGGCTCTCCGATGCGCATTTCGATGGGACGGCATTTGATGTGGTAGGTATTCATAGGCAGCAGTTCGTAGGTTCCCACCAGCGCGACCGGTACCACGTCCGCCTGGGCTTTGATGGCCAGAAAAAATGCTCCCGGCAGAAACGGTTTGACCTGGCCATCGGGCGTGCGGCCGCCTTCGGGGAAAATTACCAGCGGCAGGCCGCTCTTCAGGCTTTTTAGCGCTGCGCGAATACTGCCTATGGATCTCCCCGGATTCTGCTGGTCGATGCAGATTTGCCCGGCGCGTTTCAGATGCATCCCACAATTGGGTAAGCTAGCAACTCTTTCTTGAAAGCAATGCGGAACTGGAAGGGCAGGTACACGTACAGCACAGGAATATCCAGCGCCGAGGCATGGTTGACGGCATAGACGTGCGCCTTCGACGTGTCAATCTTTTCCAACCCTGTCACGGTCGTAGGCGAGCAGATGATCTTCATGATCAGTTGGGACCAGAAGCGGGCAAAGGCGTGCAGAATCCGGCCCTTCTCCCCCAGCAGGGAAACAGGAATAGAAACGATTCCGAGGACGATGGTAATGAGCCAGATGAGCGGATCGAAGATCAAATACGAACGCAAGCGGCTGAGCCATCCGTAGCGTTTCGAAACCAGGTTCTTTGAGGACGAATCCGGACGCAGACTGAGGACTTCGTCGGTCTGCTCAGCCGGGTTATGGATCTCGTTAATCGGTGTCTTCACGGACGGCACTAGTCGTTAGATGCGCACCCCATTAGATGCGCACCTGGAGCAATCGCATCGCCTCTCCTACAATGTATATCGAGCCCGTAATAACGACCACAGTGTCGGGCCCTGCCGACGTTCTTGCCATGGCGAGCGCATCCGCCATATCCCCGGCGTCTTCAATGTGGGTTGAAATCCGGGAGGCTGCTTCGCGAATCTCCTCCGGCGCGGCCGAGCGAGGATTGTCGGCGCGGGTTGCGATCACCCGTTCCGCCAATGGAAACAGAATCTCGGCCATTTCGCCAATGGCTTTGTCCCGCATGGCTCCAAAAATAAACGTGAGCGGCCGCTCAGCGTAACTAGCCGACAGAGTCGAACGCAGAGCCCAGGCCCCGGCAGGGTTATGGGCCACATCCAACACATATTCGGGCGCTCCGTTGGTGGCTGCCAGCACCTGGAATCGCCCCGGCCAATGCGTTTCCCGGACACCCTGTTCAATCGAAGCTGCCGTAACCGGGAAGCCCTGGCGCCCAAGTTCCTCCGCCGCCCCAATCGCCAGAGCGATATTTCGCAATTGATGACGCCCAATCAGTGGGCTCTCGATCATAATTTCCTTGCCCATGACCTGCAGGGGGTACCGGGACATCGGAGCCGCGGACTCGGCAACGATTCCTTTCTGGAGCGGCGGTGCCAAGCACTGGGCGCTCGCGGGACTCACGGGCGGCACATACGGCACCGCACTGACTGCACGTGCGTCCAGGTCCATAACTGTGCGTCCAATCACGTCGTTGGCTTGGGGTTGCTGCGGCAGGGTGACCACCACGCCGCCGGGCCGGACGATTCCCACCTTTTCGCCCGCAATCTCAGACACGGTATTGCCCAAAAACTTTTGGTGGTCCAGAGAGATGTCCGTAATGACGCTCACTCGCGGCTCGATGACGTTAGTAGCATCCAGGCG
>QIAI01000662.1 GCA_003224995.1 Acidobacteriota bacterium | reverse complement strand
CTGCGGCGAGATATCGGTGCGGTGCGGCAGATCGGCTCCCATCTGGAATTGCAGAAATGTATTCGTGGGAAAGAGCTGATCGAATGCGGCAAAGGGTTCGAAGGTTGTCGTCCCGTTGCCAAATCCATATTTGCTGTTCCCCACGGGAGCGAGGACTCCGCCTTGCAAACTCAGAATGGAGCCCGTCCGCGTACTCGCGAACATCACGCGCTTCACCGCAAACGTGATGTCCCCCAGGCCGCTGTTCCAATGGTGATTCTGGTCCTGAGTGGTGATAGGGACGTCAATTTCAATCTGATTGTGAATGCCAAATCGTTGCTCGTGGATCACATCGATGGTAAGACCAGGGGGGCCGGTAACGTTCGTCGCGGTTGAAATCACTACCTCGTCTTCCGGATACGCCTTCTCCGTGACCAATGCTCGAGGCAGGTTCAATTCTCCGCGCGGCCAACGCTTGTCGGGACAGAATCCGCGCACATAGGCGATTACATCGTCAATCTGTTCCGAGGTCAGCAATTCGCCGAATGCCGGCATGATCTGCGAGAAGCCGCGCACCGGTCCGCCATGGACCACCACATCCTTGTAGGCTGCGTTGGTTTCCGCCGTCGTCTGATCGCACCGCGAGAAATCGGGAAAAGTATCCGGCCGCTCGAACCCGCTGCTGGTCTCCGGCGCACCCTTGCCCGTGCTGCCATGACATGCGATGCAGCCATTCTTGTAGAGAATCTCGCCTTTTTTTGCGTCTGGCGGTTTCGGGTACTTGAGCGTCTGCGAGAGCAGCATCGGACTCAGCGCGACGCTCAACACGCCCAGGCAGAGTAGAAACCTTCGAGCGCATCCCGGAATGCTTCGCCAGCGACCTTGTCCACTCCGCAAATTACACTCTGCAACGGCGGGCGCTAGCCGCTTCTTTACCCCGCAGGAAAGAGAAAAACCGCCATTCTTCATCGTGCTTCCCTGAGCCGCATCGATCCCCTCTGCGCAAGCCGGGTATCCCGGTCACCCCAGAGGATGATTTTTGATTCTAAAGTATGTTCTGGAAAATTCCGGGAAACGGGAAAACATCGCCATTGTACAACTGCGCACATCGCCGCCTGGCGGGAACTCCGGCCCGGGCATGGGTGTCCAATACCCTCAGACACGCCGCGTGACCCCAAGGAGAAAATCATGGCAATGTCGATGGCAGGCAGTGGTGCGTCCGCTCCACAAATGAACGTAACCCCGCTGATTGATGTGCTGCTGGTGCTCATCATCATTTTCATGGTGATTGTCGCGCAATCGAAGGAGAAAGGTTTCAAGACGGAGATTCCTCAGCCGCCCGCGAATCCAGAGTCCGCTGTTCCTCCGGTGCGAACCATCGTGGTGCAGCTCCGTCCGGCCAAGGGAAACGAACTGCCCGATCTAAAAATCAATCAACAACCGGTGAGCTGGCCAGATTTGAAGTCCCAGCTGCAGGACATCCTTCGAATACGTGGCTTATGTCATCGATACCGCGCGCGACGCGGGAGTGGACCGCGTGGGACTGTTACCGAAAGAAATGGCCTCCGCCCGTTGAATGTGAAATTCAACGCGTCCGCTGCGACCCAATTGCTTTCACACGAAGCTCCCAGTACAACCACTGGACCGTCGCGGATTTTGTCCGAGAGATCTGGGAGTTTAACGTGCAACCGTTTGAACAGCGAGTAGGCGAGAGTTTCCGTCGCCAGGCATTTATGGCAACATTGGGTGCGACCATCACCATAGAGAAGCAAGGCGAAGTGGAGATTCGTTTTCCCTTTCACGCTTCACTGACCCAGCAAAATGATTTCGTACACGCGGGCGCAATCGCCAGCATTCTGGATTCAGCTTGTGGTTACGCGGCGCTCAGCATGGCTCCCGAGGGTCACGATGTGTTGAGCGTCGAATTCAAAGTAAATTTGTTGGCGCCGGCGGTAGGCGAAGAATTCTGGGCTCGCGCCCAGGTAAAGCGCGCGGGAAAGACGCTCATCGTTTGCGCGGCGGATGCTTACGCCCGCAAGGATGGACAGGAGAAGATCGTCGCGACCATGTTGGCCACCATCATGGTGCTAAGGCACCAAAGTTAAGCTGGGCAATGGAGGGACGGGCGCTCGCCCGTCCAGGCTGTTAACGACGCCCACCTCTCGACTAGTCTCTGGCCCGATTCTTGATCCAGATGGGCGTCCCCACGAATCCGAAGGCGTCGCGGATCTGGTTTTCCAGGAAACGCTGGTAGGAGAAATGCAACTTCACGGCGCGGTCGGTAAACAAAATGAACGTGGGCGGGGCCACGTTGGACTGGGTCAGGTAGAGAATCTTTACCCGCTGTCGCATGGGGACCGACGCGCGCTCGAAATCCACCTTCTTCAAAAATCGGTTCATCTCGCCCGTACCGATGCGCTTGCGCCGCTCACGGGCAACTTCCTCAAGCAAGGGAAAGATTTTGTCGACATTCTTGCCGGTCGCGGCCGAGATGAATAGGACAGGTGCGTAGTTCAGGAATTTAAGCGAATTGCGAAGGCGCTGGATGTAGAGCTTCTGGTCCTGGGGGCGCTTCGAATCCTGGATCCGGGCAGCACGCGCCTGGCTGATCGCGCGCTTCTCGCCGGTCGTGATCAGGTCCCACTTGTTTACCAGAATAATCAGGGAACGCCCGCTCTCGTGTGCATAGC
>QIAI01000661.1:987-2563 GCA_003224995.1 Acidobacteriota bacterium | reverse complement strand
TTTCTTCCATGCCTATCCCGGCGCATTGGCCTATAGCTTCGGCATGCTGGGCTGCGATCTGCATTGTTCTTATTGTCAGAATTGGGTGACCTCGCAAGCGCTGCGCGACCCCAACGCTGTTTCGGCGCCTATGCAAGCCTCCCCGGAAGAGTTGGTGAGCGATGCGCTTCGGCAAGGCGCGCAAGTACTGGTCAGTACCTACAACGAGCCGCTGATCACCGCCGAGTGGGCCGTCGCCATCATGAAAGAAGCCAAAGCCGCAGGTCTGGTCACTGGCTTTGTCTCCAATGGAAACGGAACGCCGCAGGTGCTCGAATATCTGCGCCCCTGGCTTGATCTCTACAAGGTAGATCTGAAGAGCTTCAATGACCGTCACTATCATGAACTCGGAGGCCGGCTGCAGCCCATTCTCGACACCATTCGCGCGCTGCATGGAATGGGTCTCTGGGTCGAGATTGTTACCTTGCTCATTCCCGGCTTCAATGACTCGGACGACGAATTGCAGCAACTCACGGAATTTCTCGCCAGCGTGTCGGCCGACCTTCCCTGGCATGTCACCGCCTTTCATAAGGATTACAAAATGACCGATCCCGCCGATACCAAGCCGAAGGATCTGCTGCGAGCGGTGGAGCACGGCCAGCGCGCCGGCTTGCGTTACATCTACGCCGGCAATCTGCCGGGACGCGTAGGATCGCACGAAGACACGCACTGCCATCATTGCGGGACCATGCTTATCCAGCGCTTCAGCTACCAGATTGTCGATTACCGCCTCACGGCGGAAGGGAAGTGCCCGAATTGCAGCGCTTCGGTTCCCGGCCGCTGGGCTGCTCGCTTCGGCGGCCAGATCGCCAGCCGACCTTTCCTGCCACGCCGGACCTCAGGTTTGGTTACAATCCAAAATCGACGCTGACCCTGAAGATTGCAAGCTCTCGACCGATGCGAAAACTTTGCTTCATCGCGGCAGTGTTGTGCCTGGCGACTGCGTGCTCGCCGCGTGATTTTCTGACCCGGCGTCTCGCTTCCGCGCTGATTGCCGGCGCAGATAACTTCACCGCGCCCCAGCAATTCTGGCTGCGCATCGGCCCGGTCTCCACTAGGGATTTCTCCTCTCCTCAATATCTCGTGCTGCAACGCCGCGGTTGGATCGTCAGCAGTCCGACGCCCTGCCCGCCCGCAGTCACTCCTGCCCCCTGTTACGAAGTCGCGCTGACTCCGCTGGGTGTGGATACATTTCATGACCTGATTCGCGGCACTGAAACCGGCAAGGAGTACTTCAGCATTCGTACCGCGAGAAGGGAACTGGTCTCTATCACCGGCGTCAGCAAGCATGACAACCTCGCCGACGTCGAATTCATCTGGAAATGGGTGCCGCTGAACGAAGTGGGATCGGCGTTGAACGTTGGCGGCCTGCAGTACAAGTCGATGGTCGCCCTGAAGCACTATGACGATGGCTGGCGTCTGATGGAAACGACCACGCCCAAAAGTAATCAATCGCTTGACGACGCTCTGAAGAATGCCGATCCCATCCCGTGATCTGGAGCGATGCCGCCTCTACTGAACACGCAACAAACGTGAC
>QIAI01000661.1:0-962 GCA_003224995.1 Acidobacteriota bacterium | reverse complement strand
TCTGTCTTCCTGCTTCTAGTGGCGGCTTCCACCTTCGCTGCCGAGAAACCAAGAATTACTCTCGATGAATTCTTTAACTATGTCGAGTTCAGTGGCCTCGAGATTTCTCCGGACGGCAATTCGGTCGTGATTGCTACCGATCGCGCCGACTGGGATCGTCAAATCTTCCAGACCGACCTCTGGCTGTATCGCGACAATCCGCAAGGCGGAACGCTCCTGCGCTTAACCCAATCCGGACATGAATCTTCACCGCGCTGGTCTCCCGACAGCCGCTGGATCGCATTTCTCTCCGAGCGTCGTGCGCCCGCAGGCAAGGGGCGCGAAAGCGACGACAGCAAGGAAGACGATTCCAAGGGCGTTGCGCAGCTTTACCTCATCTCTCCCGATGGTGGGGAAGCGTTCCCGGTGACCGAGGGCGAAGAAGAAGTGCACGCTGTCGCCTGGTCCGCCGATGCGAAGACTCTCTACTTCGCCACCCGCACGCCATGGAACAAAGAGCAGAAGGACGACTACAAGAAAATCTGGAAAGACACGCTGCAATATCGCGCGGCCGAGCGCGGTGACACGATCTATAGCCTCGATCTGGCGCATGCCATCGACCTCCACGCAGCCGGTGGAACGCGGGAAACTCCCAAGGCTGAAAAGGAATCCAACACCACTCTATCCGCCAACGCGATCGCCAGCACGCCTTGGCGCGTGCAGCAACTGGAAGCTGCCCCCGATGGTCGCCGCCTCGCTTTCGTCACCACTTCGGTCTCGCAGCGCCAGGAGAAGCTCGAAGAATTCGAGATCTATTCGGTTGAGCTCGCTCAGGCTTCGCCACAAACGCCGCCGCACCAGTTGACTCACAACGAGGCCTTTGAACAGGAATTGACCTGGGCCAACGACAGCCGCCATCTCTTTTTCGCCGTCCAGCAAGGCTCCGTTGAAGGGAAGTATCGGGATTTCCAGGAGCGCCTCTA
>QIAI01000660.1:1147-2698 GCA_003224995.1 Acidobacteriota bacterium | reverse complement strand
GGAAGATTGTTGACCTTCCCATTTTGCCCTGGGTCCGAACTCACGAGAACTGGCGCGTGACTCTGAGTGCCGTCGTCCTGTGACCAACCAATATCGGTAAAGACCATTGTAGCGGCAAGAAGGGCGCAAAGCGCTCCAAGCGTGTTTCTCAACCTGGGGCCCCCACGCTTAAGGATGGATATACGCCACCGTTAGGGCAACTGAGGATGCCACCTGTGCCGCCTGCAGGATCGGAGCCCAGTTGCGTGGTGATACCTTAGGTGCCTTTTCTGGCACCACAATAGTATCCCCCGGCTTAAGAACGGCGCTCATGGGGTCTCCCGACCAGAAATTAGAGTTGTTCTTGGCTGACAGGACGGAGCCATCGGCTCGTATGACAAACGCCGCACGCTTATCGGCAATCTGGGTAGTGCCTCCCGCTTGGCTGAGATACCACTTGGCGCTCCTGCCAGCAGTATAGCTGACAGCGGTAGGGTTATAAACCTGGCCTCCGACCATCACATAATTCGTTTTCTTTGGGATGATGAGCTCATCTCCGTTTTGCAGGGTGACATCGCCTGAACTCTTTGCAAAGCTGTCTAGGTTCTTAATGTTCGAAGGCATATGAATCACGACCCGCCCAATGGGGGATGTTGATTCTAACTGCTGCAGCGCGGTCTCCGTTTGTGCAATCGCCGTAAGCTTCGCACTCTTCTGGTCAGCGTCGGCTTCTGGCAGAGACTTCAGATAGGTTTCTTCCGTTTTGATCCGCTGCACCAATTCCAATTGAGAGGTCATCTGCAACTCCCCCACTTGGGGACGCAGGAGCACCGCCCCGTACGGGTAAGCCTGATCTGTGAAGCCACCACAACGTCGTAAAACAGAACTGAGCTTCTCCCCAGGCTCGATGCCATAGGCGGCAGGATGCTGCACCTCTCCGCGAACCTTGACTGTAGCACCCAAATCAGTCCACTGAGGGATCTGCCTGATCGTGAGGACATCACCATTGCGAAGCGCCACGTCCTCGCTAGCATCCCCGCTCAGGGCTGCTGCAAGTTTCACTTCCATTCGCTGGTTCGTGCCGCTGGGAGCATTGGCGGCTGCGAAGCGAGTCAAATCCGCGATTTCCGGATCGGCGCTTCGCTTCAGTCCGCCGCCCACCCGCACCAAATCTTCTACACGCATATTGGCCGCGTATGGATAACGCCCGGGCTTTGCGACCTCGCCCTTCAGATAAACAGTGGGAGGTTCCACGTTCGCCGGATTTCGATGAACCAGTATCCTGTCGCGCGGCTCGAGAAGGATATTGTTTACGGGATTTCCGGCGAGCGCCTCGCGCAGATCAACACTGAAGATCTTCATCGTGCCGTCTGCCTGGGTTCGAAATAACTGCGCAGAATCCAGTGATGCGTTCGGAGAGGCTCCCCCAGCAAGATAAATCGCATCGCGAAGGTGCGCCTGGCCGGACGTCCGATACTTGCCAGGCGATCGCACTTCTCCACCGACCCAAACATCGGGAGGTACCTGAAAATAATAACGGCTGAACACCCGCACCGTGTCCCAGGCATGCAA
>QIAI01000660.1:515-1141 GCA_003224995.1 Acidobacteriota bacterium | reverse complement strand
GAGAGAGCAGCCGCGAGATCAAAACTTTCAACTGTGGGCCGAAAATCGGGAGGGTTTAGTCGGATAATCTCTGCGTAGTGGGGTGCCGGTTCCGGCAACATATCCCCATAGGATGAGACCAGGTCCGTCAGCTTCATATCTTTCTTATACGAGTATCGCCCAGGCCGCAGAACATGACCCTGCAGGTAAATAGCGTCTTCATTGTAGGAGGCGATGGGAAAAAGGTGCACCTGGTCCCCGCCGCGGATCTTGAAATCCTGCAACTGTTGGTCTACTGCTTGATTATCTCCGCTGGAAGTAATATCGACTGAGAGCATAGTCCGTTTTTCGTGTGCCTCAACTCGCTGCACTTCAATGTGACGAAGTGCTGCAGTCGGAAGAATTCCGCCAGCGAGCTCAAGAACCTCCGCCAGTGAGGTCTCGTTCCGCAATTCATACACGGCCGGACGCCGAACCATCCCCTCTATAGTTACCAGAGGCCCGATTGGGGGCACAAGGATCGTATCGCCGCTTTGCAGTTGCTGGAGATCCGATCGTACTCCGTGCAGAAGAAGGTCGTAGGCATCTACATCCTGGATCAATTGCTTGCCCCGATAGTGCTTCAGAGTTCGCAAAGAGCCGCGACT
>QIAI01000660.1:0-227 GCA_003224995.1 Acidobacteriota bacterium | reverse complement strand
TCGGGACCCACCGGCAAATCCATGGGGATCACGCCCGATTGGCTCATATTATTTCGAAACACTTCCAGCCCAAAGCGTTCTGCAGGCCGCTGCGTCGCAGAAGCCTGCAGGTACATGTCATAGAGTGACGGAACATCGGAATATGGATTGACTGGCCGGACCATCTTGACCGGTTCCGTGTCTTCGTCCGTGGTCCGACGAGGCCTCGTCCTTCTCGGGCGGATGGA
>QIAI01000275.1 GCA_003224995.1 Acidobacteriota bacterium | reverse complement strand
CTTCATGGTCAGGTCGGGCAAACTGCGCAAAATTGCCATGGATACCTGCTCCAGAGACGCCATTGCGCCGAAGTCGGCGAGCACGTCCCTGCATCACAGTTCAAGTGGGGAGATTTGGTTGAGCGGGCCGCCGGGGGAGCAGTTCGCTTTAATCGTTTTTCGATCCAGGTCCACCGGACCCAAACTGACCAGTCGTCACCCGAGGACCGGACAGGCGGGAGGTTCAAGAACTACAACATCTGTTCAAGAATTTGTCAAGGAGAAATCGGTTCAGTCCGCTGGTGGTCTTTAACCAACGACCCTACTCAGAAGGTGGGCTACTTACCCGGAACTTCGACGGAGGCTTTTAAAATCATAGGCTTGAAAGACGGACGATCTTCTCACTCTTGGCTGCCGGGAACCGGAAACCCGACGCGGGCCGAATCAAGGGGTCCGCTTCAACACCACGACCGCGGCCTCATCCGCCCCGATCGTGCCCAGGAATTTTCGCAATTCCTCGGTCCGCTCGGGGCCAATTAACACGTCTCGCCGCACAAACTCACGCCAATATCGGACCTTCGAGCCATTAACTTCGACTTTGCTCTCGTAACTAGCAAAGCCCGCGTCCACCTTGACCGGGTCTGGTATGTCCTCGATGGCATACTCCTTTGGGAGTTCGATCTCAAATGTGTCCGTTTCGCGCGATGCCCGCTCAAACTGGAACGGATACTGCCGCGGTTTCCGCTCCAGCGCAAAACTCTTCTCCCCAAGCACACGTGGACGCACCAGCATCAACGGCCCGCGCAACTGCCCATACGTTGGCTCTTTGAGGGTAAGCGAAATCACCAGCTTCTGCTGAATCTGGTCCAGTTGCTGGATCTCCGTTTTTTCCAACGTGAACCCTTTCAGCGAGCGACTAAGCCGCCGTTCGATGCGTTGCGCACGCTCTTCATGGTTTGCATGCAACAAGGCCAGCCGCTCTGCCCAGGCATGATCTCCGTTCCGACTCTCGACGATTTCTCCACTCAGGGCCCCGTCAGCAGACAGTGTGAAATGTCCGGTGCGCGTCAGCTGATTCGTTTCCGGCGCTAGCAATGGAGTGTGGATCAGTTCGCCTCGTCCTTCTGCAACGAGCAGTGCGTAACTATCCTGAAGATCTCCCCGCAACTCCCCCACGGGAGTGTATGTATCGGTAGGGTCGAAAATCAGGTAACGCTTGCCGCTTTTACTGGTCAGCACGGATCGGTATTGATCGCTATTGACACCCTGGGGCATCTCGATTGCCAGGATCATATGGTTAAACGAGGGCGAGGGAAGATCCGGATGCACGGTTCCGCGATTCGTGCTGATGACGACGTAATCCGATTCAATTCCCAACTCATGCAGCATGCTGCTTAACAGTGTGGCCTTGTCTTTGCAATCTCCGTAACGGACGCGAAAAACATCTTGCGCCGCATGCGGCAGGTACCCGCCGACGCCAATCTCGATGGCGACATACCGAACATCGGATTGCAGAAACGAGGCCAGCGCACGAAGCTTGCCATCGAAATCCGTAATCCCAGCTGTCAGCTGCCGCGCTTTCTCCGACAGTTCCCGGCTCGGATTCCTGCGTCCCGCACTCAGCTGGTCATACCACTTCCCCATTGCATCCCATGAACCCGCATTTTTCGACGCGACTCCGGGTTCGAAATAGGCTAATCCCAACCGGGCGGAGAGCGCACCCGCAGGTGGACTCATTTCCTCGTGCTCGATAGCCGGAAGATCGTGCAATACCCATTCGGCGCGACCACCGCTGTCTTGCGAGGGTGCTACCGACGGAATTCCGACCCAGTAGCTTCGGTATTCCCAGCCCTGCGGAAGCTGCAGGACAACGTGAGCCTGACGAACTGGAATCGATTCCTGGAAATTCCATGTGAAGTGATGCAGCCAGGGATGTCGCCGCACTTCGAACTCGAAAGCTACTATTGCTCCAGGATCAGCCGCGGGCGCCGTCGCGGTGCGCAATCGAATGTCGTTATACAGTTCAAAGTCGAACAGCCCGCGTTCCGCAAAGTCCTTGTCTTTGAGTTCATAATCGTGCCCCAACTTATCGATGGACCAGGCATGCAACCCAAGCACTTTCTCTTTTTGTCGGAAGTAGAGGGCGAAATTCGCTTCGTCGCGCCCATCCGGCCTGAGGATTTTCACGGCTCGCCGGTAATGCTCTACATAATCATCCGAATCGGTCACCGTGTATGTGACTTCATCGAGGAGCACAACCGCGTTCGTGTCAGGTTCGTACTTCGGCAGCGAACCAGACGCCGCGCTGCGAACCCACTCCGGAACTGCCGCCCACGAGCATGCGGCCGTCCCAAAAAGCATGCACAAGGCTGCCATGCAGAAAAGCCTATTTAAGTTCCGCATGCGCCGCCGCCTTGGCCACCACCGGTTGTTCGTCCCCAGCCTTTACCTTGTCAAAAAATCCTTTCACGTCTTTGTACACCTGAGGAGAAAAAGCCAGCCCTCCGATTGCCAGGTCACGAACCGTCACGATGGAATTCCCGGGCTCTTGCTTCTGAGTGGTCCGGTAAATTGCGTATTCCGTGCGTACATCGTCGTTCGGAGGCACGCTCTCCACTTCCAGTTCCGCCGGCATGGTGATATGGACTTCGTCGATTTCCCGGCTCAGGTAATCAAAATAAATCGCATTCATTCGATTGGTTGCGGAGAAGCGCGGCTTTTCGTTTACCTGGAATAAATGGGCCGGAACCATCCAGCGCTTGCCCGCTCCGACCGCCAAAGGCGAGGAGATCGTAAACTCCGCAGCCAGGGGTCCTTCAGTGACATCCCAGTTTCCAGCATTTGTGAGCTTGACGTCGCTGTCGCCTGGAAGCCAGCTCTTCATCTCGTCTTCTAGCAACTTCTTGCGGCCCTCCGCATCGGTCTTACCTCCGTCCCTTCGACGTTCCATGGCTTCCTGTCCGTAATAACCGATTTTGACGGTCCCCTCCGCTCTTCCGTCGCTGGTCATCTTTACACGCGCAAGCCTCTGGATCATGCTCTGCTGGTAGCTAGGCAGGCCACTCTGCGCGATCTCGGTGCCTTTGCCTTCTTGTTGTCTGATTCCTTTTACTCCGGAGTAGCGCCAGTCCATCAATCCATACGGGCAGAACTTAGTCCCCGGATCCAAAAACACTTCTTTATCGTTCATTCGTGCGATTACAATCTCAGCCGCCAACTGTTGCGTGCTGAGAAACTCCGGTTGGAAGAACTCGCGATCGCGGGCTGGCACCCACATCATCCAGGCCGGAACTCCTGCGGCACGTAGCATCGCGGCATACAAGCGGTTCAGGTCATCATGGAATCCCCCATGCTGGCGCAGCACATCTTCCGCACCTCGATCAGCCTTGATCCCCAACGCTCGTTCTTCCTGCTCGGCCTTCGGCTGGTAACTCCAATTGTCTAACTTAGTCACATACGCGTAAATCTTGCGGGCCTTCTGCTCGGGAGTGTCTGCGGAAGAAACGGTTTGTGACACCGCGTCGTTAACACCGTTCCTGTGATTCAGGAATCCATCAACATCCTTATTCCAGAATTTCCCTTCATCCTTCCAAAACTGCTCTTGTTTGGTTCCCACCAGGTAATAGAAATTTACCCGGTAGCGAATGGCATCCGGAGGCGGCATGTAAGGCTCAAGAACGAGAGGAGACATGTTGGTCACCTCCAAATCGATATAACCATTCGGCGTGCGCCTGGTCGTCATGCTGGAATGGAGAATCTCGTGCTCGCGAAGCTGGCTTCCGTTGGGAAGATAAGAAGTCCAGGCCACGCCGTTTCCCACCCGATCGTGTGCCAACTGCAACAGCCCTGGATAGGGGATGAACTTGAATGTGGCCTTCTTCTGGAATAGCTCGGTTTGAACTTCCCAATCTGGAGCATAGAAGCTGTGATCGCTATAACCCAGACGGTATTTGTATTCCACAATGCTTCCAACCTGCACGTCCGGCAGGGTAAATGACTTCACCTGGTAACGCTGTTCCTTACCCCGATCGCGGCGACGAACAATGACCTTGTCGAAAGGCTTACCAGTAAATGGGACGATGGAGCCATCTCGGTGAATCGTCCTTCCAGAAACATCGGAAATAGTGAAATTACGCCGACTGTATGGAATCTCAACATCAGCGTACTTTCGACCCGGCTCAGTCAGCACCTTGATCCGCATATACACGGTGCGATTATTTTGCGGGTCGTTGGTGACTTCCTCGCGCAGCAACACTATGGCCGCCGCGCCGGGTTGCTCAGGCACGGACGTCATGCTGAGTTCCTCCGGAGTAATCGATGGCCAATCTTCGGCCCATGCGGAGGTTAAGAATGTCAGGGTAGATAGAACGACCAGAAGTATGTAGCGGGACCTAAGGCTCGGAGGCATAACCCCTCGGACCAGACGAAGTAGCGCTGCATTATGCCGAGTTTTCTGTTGCCGATGCAAGGACTATCCGTTTCTGGGTGGTTCCTCACTTCCCGTTTAGACCCTCAAATGCGATATTTCAATGCCAATTTCAAGGTGTTTGGTACCGCACAGCAGGTGTTCGACGGACATTTCCGCGCTGGTCATGCGGTTCTGCATCTTCAAAGGTTTGAATCTTCTGATCTCCTTAACCGAAGAGATACAGGGAGGCACGTAGCGCCGTTAGCAGGTAAGAGCGACATATAGAAGCGGGCGTGCCTCGAGCGCTTCCGAACAGAGGACATCGACGACAGTTGCGGAACGCCTGACCCCGCCCGCATAAAGCCAGTTTTGACGAGATTTACCAGTCCACACTGATTGCGCCAGAACTCTTGCACGTTTGTACTAGATCATAGATCGAGATTCAGATTTGAAATTCGCAAGCTTTGAGACTTGCGCGAGGTGAAATCACTATGTCAGTCCTACTAACGAACGTCCTTCTCGTTATCGCTTTAATGCAATCTCCAGGCCAGTCTCCGGCTCGCAATGGCGCCCAAGACAATCGCAGCCAAGCTATGGGCCAAACCGGCCTGGACCGAATCGTGAAAGAAGTTCATCACGAACTGGCGCTGCTCCCCTATTACGACGTTTTCGACAACCTGGCCTATCGAGTAAGTCCGGATGGCACGGTAACGCTCATGGGGCAGGTGGTGCGTCCAACTCTCAAGTCTGATGCGGAAAATGCGGTAAAGCACATTGAAGGAATACAGCGCGTCGAGAACCAGATCGAGGTACTGCCGCCGTCTCCGATGGACGACCAGATCCGCATGGCAACCTATCGAGCCATCTATGGGAATCCTGCACTCAGTCCCTACAGCTTGCGTGCAGTTCCGCCCATTCACATCATCGTGAACCAGGGACACGTCACGCTCGAGGGTGTGGTCGCCAAACAGATGGATAAACAGATCGCCGAAATGCAAGCCAAAAGCGTTCCCAACGTCTTCTCCGTAACCAATAACCTGAGAGTAGAAGAACAAGGCAGCTAGTCAACATTCATTCAAATGAGAAAAACTATGACAACCCCCGACCCACAAACGCTTCCAGAGAAGACCAAAGACCTCGTCCAAAAAGCTACCGATCTGGACCTTCAGGATATAGCCGACCGAGTGACTAAGATTGAAGGGCAGATC
>QIAI01000659.1:3114-4901 GCA_003224995.1 Acidobacteriota bacterium | reverse complement strand
TGGCGTTCACGAGGTTCGGACTGACCCGGGTAACTGGCCCAGAGACACTAACTGCTGCAATCGGTTCGCCGGCAGAGTTCAGAATTGGGGCACTTACGCAGCGTGCGCCCTGGACCGCCTCTTCATCGTCGACCGCGTAGCCTTGCCGGCGAACCTTCTCGAGTTCCTGGCGGAATTGCACCAGGTTTCCGATGGTTCTGGGCGTCGCCGCCTGAAATACGATCGAATCCAGAATAGTTTCCTGGGCCTCACGAGGCAGGAACGCAACCAGCGTTTTGCCGAGTGCGGTCACGTGCACGGAGCGCCGCGTGCCGACCCGCGAGGAGAGCCTGAACTCGTGCGGACTCTCGATCACGTCGACATAGAGTGCGGTTCTCTGGTCGAGGACAGCCAGGTTAACGGTCTCCTGAGTCGACTTCCATAACTCCCATAGGATGGGACGGGCCACAGCTTGCAGCGTCGCCTCCTGGTTCCCGCGCGCGGACAACTGCGACAGGCGCGGTCCGATCAAGTATGCTCCGGCCTCGGTCCGGAGGAGATAGCGTTCGCGTTCCAGGTGCTTCAGAAAGCGATGGGCCGTGCTCTTGTGAATTCCGGTCCGGTCGCAGATGGCTTTCAGTCCTAACCCGCCGGAAGAGCCTTGCAGGGCTTCCAGAATTCGCAACACTTTCGAGATCACGCCGACAGAAACCGAGCCAGCATCAGTTTTTGCAACTCGCTGCATAATTTACCGGTCGCAAATTTCGTCTCTTAAGACAGGATTTCCAAGCATTTCAGTGCGAACTCACTGCGAGATCGCGTTTCAACTCGCAAAACACTAGCACGACTTGCTGCGGAAATGCGAGTGCAAGTTTCAGTATGTGGAACGATGTTCACGTAAATGAAAATTTTTGATTGACAACATTTCAAAACCAATGCTAGAAGCTTGGCTGCGTGGGATTTTCTTCGCGGGCTTCTGTGGGGGCTCGCCTATCCATCGAGTAGAAAAATCGATCGCCGAAAGCAGCCGTGCGTGTCACGGCGCCGACAAGCGCGCGACCTCGTGTGAGGAGGATCTTATGATGGCGCACCAGATTTTTTCTAGGTGGGGTACGCGGTGGATACTTTCCGCTTCACCAGCCTGGGCTCAGGCGACCGCAGCCATCAACGGAACGGTTCGCGACACGGCGGGCGCCGTGATTGTGGGGGCGACCGTCGTCCTGCACAACCGCGACACCGCCCTGGATCGCTCGGCGGTCACAAATGGAGTGGGCTCCTATGTGATGACCAACGTGCTGCCGGGAAATTACGATCTGAAAGTCACCATGAACGGTTTTGGGCCCGCGGCGAAGACGAGCATCGAACTGCTGGTGAATCAGACCGGCACCTATGACTTCACCCTAAAAGCCGGAGCGGTTAACGAAGTCGTCGAGGTGCAGGACAATCCGGTTACCCTCGAAACGTCGACCTCTGAACTGGGCGTTGCTGTGGTGAAAGAGCAAGTCAACGACTTGCCGCTGAATGGGCGCAACTTCACCCAGTTGCTCAACCTGACGCCGGGCGTGAGTACGGTCAATGTTTCACAGAACTCCGCTACCAGCGGCGGCGTGTGGTCGAACCCGATTGGGACATTTTCTTACCCCTCGGTAAACGGCCAGACCAACCGCAGCAACCTGTTTCTCCTGGACGGGATCAATGACCAGGGTTCGTTCGGCAGCACCTATGCGATTCCCCCGATTGTCGACGATATCCAGGAATTCAAGGTGCAGTCGCACAACGACGACGCCTCTTTCGGCGGCGTTCTCGGC
>QIAI01000659.1:0-2993 GCA_003224995.1 Acidobacteriota bacterium | reverse complement strand
TCCCATACCTGGTGAGCAGCAGAAGAAAACATTCTTCTTCCTCAGTTACGAAGGATTTCGAAACCACACCGCCGCCTCCAATCAGTACATCACGCCGACTACCACGCAGTTAGGCGGCGACCTCACGGGGATTGCCGGGCAAATCTACAATCCGTACAGCGGGCAAGCGTTCATGTGCGATCCGAGCGGCAACCCAACAGCTGAAGTGAACAAAACTCAACAGCCCGGCACGCCTTGCAACAAGATTCCCAGCACAATGATTGACCAAAACATGGTCAACTACGCAACGAAGCTGTTCCCAGCACCCAACGTTGTGGGTTCGTCGTTTAATGGTTTGGATACCACCAAGAACATCACGCGCCAGGACGAGGGAGGCGTTCGTCTCGACCACCAGTTCAGCCAACACGACTACGTTTGGGCACGCTACACCAGCTTCCGCCAGCCGGTTAGCGGGTCAGGAGGCTTTATAGGGCTTCTGCACGAGCAGGTAACCAACGGGTACAACATAGGTGCGAACTACACCCACCTGTTTTCGGGCAGCACGCTGGCAGAATTCCATTTCGGACGCAATAGTGTGAATATCAACCAGGGTTCGCACTTTGCGAACGCCGCGCCTTCCTTCGGTACCGAGGTCGGATTTTCCCCGAACTTCGCCGGAAATTTTAGAAACGGCGTGGTGATGATTCCGGATGTGGTCATTCAGGGGTACATCGGGAATCCCAATCCCAGCGCACACGGCGCGGCGCAAGTCGATAACACCCACGTCTCCGATATCTGGGAGTACGGTGGTGATTTTACAAAGACCATCGGGCGTCACACGTTCAAGGCGGGAGCGAATTTCGCGAGTAACAATGCGAATGCTCTGTACTTGAACTCGAACGTTCAGTTCGCAGCGGCCAACACATCAGATCCCGTTCTAGGTGGCGGCAATGCCCTAGCCTCATTCCTCCTGGGGATTCCGACGAGCGCGGGACGCCGCAATGTTATCGAAACTGAACATGGTGGCTGGGTGGACGGCTTTTACGGGATGGATCAGTGGAAGGTGACCAGCAAGCTGAGCGTGAATCTCGGTTTACGGTATGACCTTACATTGATCGGCATCTATGGAGACAACAAGAATGCAAACAATTTCGTTGGAGACATGAATTTCCGGGATGGAACCTACATTCTTGCTCGCAACGCTCCGTCTTGCGCACAGACAAATGCCGCGCCGTGCATACCCGGCGGAACTCTTCCCGCGCATGTGATCGTGACGCCTCTCGGCGGTACCGCGATCTATCACACCGACAAGAGCAACATCCAGCCGAGAATCGGCGTGGCCTATCAATTGTTTCCAAACACTGTCCTGCGTGCCGGTTACGGCAGATTCTATGACAACTGGGCCGCAATCACGCAAACCGCCCAAAACTACGAAGGAACGTGGCCGAGCCTCGACCAGCTTGGAGCCAGCAACATGAACGCGGTAGGTGCTGCGCCCACCAGGACCGTGGAAGATCCTTTTGCACTGGGCACCGGAAGTCCTGTGACCGGCCCCACCCCGTTTAATCAGTCCACTTGGTTTGCGGATCCGTATTTGAAGAGACCTTATGCCCCAACTACGTAGGCTCGGTTGGCAGGCGACTGGATATCGGCGGAGCGTACAATGTGGCTATGGTCGCGGGCGGAAACGCCAACAAGGCGTGCGCGCCGTACGACCCCAATAACGCGACAGCGACCAACTGCGGAGCGCCTTTCCCTTACATCGGCCCGACCGCCTATGATCGAAGCACCGGGAATAGCAATTACAACGCACTGCAGGTGTCATTGAACGGCAAGCAACAACACGGCCTCACCTACTTGATTTCCTACACCTGGTCCAAGAGTATCGACGAAGGCTGTACGGGTTGGTATGGGGTGGAAGGTTGCTCTACCCAGAATCCCTACGATCTGCGGGGCGACAGGGGACCCGCCGCCACCGACCTGCCACAAATCTTTTCCGCCGCCTGGGTATATGCATTGCCTTTCGGCAAGGGTAGCGCATGGTCGTCCAACAATCGCATTGTGAATGCGGTGGTGGGGGGGTGGAATCTGAACGGCGTCCTCTCCTTCAGTTCGGGAATTCCGTTTGACGTGGGGACGGGTCTGGATCGAGCGAACACCGGCAACTACAACTACGGTAATGGGTACGGGTATGAGCGACTTAACGTAACGGGACCCTTTTACCCCAGCAGCAAAGGGCCGGACGGATGGTTCAATACTTCTTCGTTCCAGCTTCCACCTCTAAATACGTTCGGGAATCTGGGCCGAGATTCGCTCCGCTCCGACTGGAACAAGAACTTGGACCTATCCATCTTCCGACAATTCGCGTTTACCGAACGCTTCCGCATGGAATTCCGGTTCGAGATGTTCAATGCGACCAACACCCCCGTGTGGGCCGTGCCGGTCACAAGTCTTGAGAATTCTAATTTTGGCAAGGTGACGCACGCGGCCAACGTACCTCGACAGCTACAATTCGGACTCAAGCTTTACTTCTGAGTGCAGCGCACAACCGCACTCGAGACATGGACGTGACAGCATGAGACGGGCCCTGCTCAGTTAAGGGGCCTGCTTTGGCCTGCAGCCTATTGAACATTGAGTCCTGGGATTCGTTCACTTGTAAACCAGTAGTTTCAATTACCCAGCCAGGCTGTACGTTGCCTGGCTAATTCAGAAACTGTCACGTGGGCGACCTGATACGCGAAATTGATTGTTGGAGTGCATCCCTGAAGGCCAGTGGAGATGTTGGCGGCTAGAACAGAACGGGCTCGAGTTGCAAGGAGTTGGTTCTTGCATTTGAGCGTCCTGATGATGCTGGTGCGCGCATTCTCAGCGGTTGGGCAAAGTGCGGTGCCGGGGCACGCCGTTCCCGCGGTTCGTCCACCTATTCTTCCGAAAACGTGCCTGGAGCAGACGCATCCTTCTGACAAAATCAAGATTCTGCTCGAGGCCATACACGATCACCCAACGGCTGGAGC
>QIAI01000684.1 GCA_003224995.1 Acidobacteriota bacterium | reverse complement strand
CGCGGTCTGCGTCTGCAGCTTGATATAAGCGGCGCGGGCCTGGTCGAACATCGAGTGCTCGAGATAAAAGCGGACTTCCTCGATGGTTTCAGCGACCGCATCGCTCGATTCGATGGAGATTGCTTCGACTGCCGGCTCGACAGGCGCTTCTTCTACCGATTCACCGGCAACCACTGGAAGGTGAGATGCTTCGGTCGTCAGCGCGTCTTCCCATTCCTCAGAGAGATCGATCTCGCTGGTGGAAGAGGGGCTGGCAACGGTTTCGAACTCGGCAGGCTGATCGGCTTCGACAACCGCAGGATCGTCGGCAATGGCAAATTCCTGGTTGGCGTCGGTGGCCTCCAGAGGCCAGGGCGCCATCGGAATTTCGGTAGCGTCGGTGTCGGGGGGAGCCGGCGTGGGTGAGGGCGAAGAGGAGGCCCGCTCTTCGCAACGCCGAGCCAGATCCTCGTAACGGGAACCTTCTTCGGACAGTCCCGACTCGTGGTAGACGCTCGCGAGGGTGCGGCAACAAGCGGCAGCATCGGCGAAGCGCTCCGAGCGGGGATAGAGTGCGGCCAGGCGTTGGTTAAGGCGAACGTCCGTGGGCGCAATCGGCAGCACCGACATCAAAGGTCCGAGCGCTTTGTCCGGCATGTTGTAGGACATGAAGAGCTCGGTATCGGTGAGCGCGGCGCGCAGTGCACTGGCAATTTCGGGCGAATAAGGCTGATCGACCGGAGGCGTGGTGGCTTCGAGCTCTTCGACTAGTACGATGCCTTCTTCGACGCTGAGCAGCTTGGATCGGACGGACCCCCCCATCATGCCGACTACCTGCTGGTAGTTCTGCATGTGCATGGGATTTTGAGGTTCCTGCTCGGCCAGGCCCTGATAAAGGTCGCGCGCCCGGGAGAATTCACCCGACTGCACGTACGCATGGGCGAGAAGTTCGTGAACTTCGGTCAGATGAGATTGGTCACCGGCCTTCTGAAATAATTCGGTCACTTTTTCCAGGGCGGTCGGATGGTTGCCCAGCGGTCCGATGACGGCGCGCAGAGTTTCCAAGACCTTGGCGGAATTCTCGGCAAGCAGTCGGTCGGAGTGTTCTTCTATGATCTGGACGGCTTCTTCCTGGCCGCCGCTCTGCACCAGGGCATCGATATAGGTAAACATCGGCCCAACGTCGCTGTGGAGAGCAAGCAGCTTGGCGGCTACGCTGCCGCCCTCCGCCACGCGGCCTGATTGCAAATAAGCCTTCAGCAGGTCGCGCAGGCCATCGGCGTGATTGTCCAGGTCCGTAACTTTTTGGAACAGGGGAATAGCCGAAGCGGCGTCCCCGGATTCAAGAGCATTGCGGGCGCGCAGGAGCAGCGCATAACTATTGCCGGGGTCCAGGGTGAGCATGCGCTGCAGAATTTCTTCAGCGCCGCTGCGCGAGCCACGATTGCGCAAAGTCTCGGCCGCGGCAGAGAAAATTTGCCAAGCGTCATTTTTCTTGCCCAGGCGTATGTAGACTTCGGCCAAACGCACGCGCATGGCGACGTTTTCCGGATCCATTTCCAAAATTTTCTGGAAGATGCGGACCGACTGCTCCAGTTCTCCGGCGCGCAAAAATTCTTCGGCTACCTGGAGATACTGGGCGCGGGCATCGTTGAATAGGCCCTGCTGGGTGTAGAGCTCGGCGAGCTTCAGGACGCTTTCGAGCGACGGCTTGAGCTTGCCGATCTTTTTGTACATCGCGATGCCCTTGACCGTGAAGCCTTGCGCGGCATAGGCGTCGCCGACACTCTTGAAACACTCGGTTGCTTTGTCGACCTCGCCATTGCGGGAATAGAGGTCGCCGACGGTATTCATTACCGTCAGATCCTTGGGATCAGCTTTAAGGATTTTTTCGTACTCGGCAATGGCGTTCTGCAGCTTGCCCTGCTGAACGTACTTCTCCGCAGCGCTGAGAACTTTTTGTTTATTGAAGCCGAAACCAAACGCCATAAGAGTGCGGACTCCAGCCTTCTCCCGCCGAAGATCAGCTCACGAAACCTGGGAGCGTCGCCAGCCGGGATTGAAACGGTCCCTCCCATCCACTGCCGGGAGAGGACAGGAAGATCAACCAGGCCAATTGTACGGCGGGTAACCGAGAATCGTATGGTTACCAAGGGTTACCAAAAGGGAGTGTACGACCGGGTTACGGAAGGCATCTGGAAACGAGGCCCGGATCGGGAACGCTGTCGCCGGCCTTCAGTATTCCTCTCCAGTATAGGAAAAGTCCTTATGTTCTTGCTGGCTCAGGGATGGCTAGTACGGACACCGTGGGGTGAGAAATATTTTTGGAGGGCGTTTAGGGGGCTAGGCGCGTGCGATGGCGGTCAGAACGAAGATCAGAATGGCAAGAATGGCTGGTCTGGGCAAACGACGGAGTACGTGCCAGACCATGATGCTCATCGATCGAATCCTCCGCGCGGGGGAGCCCGCGAATGAATCGTCGAAGGGCCTCAATTACGAGGCAGCTTCGCTGAACCGATCTACCGGTGGCAGATTGTAAGCAGAGTCGGGGAGCGGAGGCAAGGAGTTTATGGTGCAGTTACCCTGTCCTGAATCACGCTTCAATCTTCGGCAATCCACGTAACCGGCTGCTGAGGACGGCGCGGACACCCATCGCTCCATCGACGCCGTCGCTACACTGACAAAGGATTGAACTTGAGAGCCGACGGAGGAATACCGGCTCACGCCTAATCTGGGGGA
>QIAI01000683.1 GCA_003224995.1 Acidobacteriota bacterium | reverse complement strand
TGACATCGCCTCACCTTCAGATCCAATTTGCCGATGGAAATCCAGAGCTTGGATGTCAGCTCTCATTCGAAAGGATGGACAGGCAGCCGACAGCTCACGGATCTCGCGCTGCATCGTGAAATGGCAGCACTTAAGGCAGTTTCGCTTGCTATCGCAAGCGGATCAGATTTCGAGATCACAAAGGATGAGAAGTGAATGCAGGAATTCGCCCGGAGGAGAAGTCGTTACCGCTCTAGCCCGGGCGAGGTCAGGTGAGATTTGCGCTCGATCGCGTCAGTCGCTTCTGAGAAGACATCAGGATCCTTGCAGGCATATGGGAAACGTACATCCATAAGTCGCCCACCGTCCAGAGTCAGAATCGTGTCGCAGCTGCGCAGAGTATTCGTGCGGTGCGCAATCATGAACGTAGTGCGGTTCTTCATCAATGCTTCCGTAGCTTCCAAAATGGATGCTTCGGTGTGAACGTCCACGGAACTGGTGGGTTCGTCGAGGATTAGAATGCGACTATCTCGCAGGAAGGCCCGCGCCAGCGAGAGGCGTTGGCGTTGTCCGCCGGACAAGCGTGACCCGCGCTCTCCTACATCAGTGTGGTACTTTTGTGGCAGATCCATAATGAAATCATGCGCACATGCCAATCGCGCCGCCTGTACGATCTCCGCATCCGACGCGTCCCGCCTGCCATACGCGATGTTTTCTGCGATACTGCCCGTGAACAGCATTGGTTCCTGCAGTACCACCGAGAATTGCCGGCGCAGATCCTTGATCCGAAATTCCCTCAGGTCCACCCCGTCCAGCAAGATCGCTCCCTGCTGCGGATCATAAAACCTCATAATGAGGTTGATTAGCGTACTCTTCCCCGCCCCGGTGGTGCCCACAATCCCTACCCGGTTACCGGGCATGATGCGAAAATTTATGTTTTCGAGTCCCTGGTTGTTGCTCTCATAATGGAAAGATACCCTGCGAAACTCGACCTCGCCCTTTGTCTGCACTAGCGGTCGCGCATCGCGCCGCTCTTCAATCTCAGGTTCCTTTTCCAGCAGCTCTAAAGTCCGCCGCAGGCTCGCCGCCCAGGTCTGCATTTCTGTAATCTTGGTCGAAACCAGCTGCAGGGGCTGATACATCTGCGCAATGTAGGCCATCACCACCAGCAGCGAACCCACCGTCAAGAGTCCCGCCCGAACGTGCAGCACGCCGATATAAAGCACCAGGGCGGTGCCGATTGCAATAGTTACTCCAACCGTTACATTGAACATTGCCTGCAAGATCGCCAGCCGCACCTGGCCCGCCCGCCGCAGCCCGGACTGGCGAACAAAGCGTTCATGCTCCCGCCCTTCTTGTCCAAATGCCTTGATTACGCGTATGCAGCCCAGCACCTCCTGGATCACCGACATCGCACTGATGTCCAGGTCCTTCACATCCTGCGCTCGCTTCTCGACCATTCGACTACAGCTCACTGTCAACAAGAACAGCACGGGCGTAATCGCGAGCGCTACCAACGCCAGTGCGCGACTTGGACGGCGTAATACTGAATCGCCGGAGCATCGTGCTGGATGCGATAAACCGAGTCCGTCGCCCCGTAGTGATCGTGGAATGCAAGCGGGAGCCGCTGTACGTGATTTAAAAGTCGGGCCCGAAAGTCCCAAACCAGCTTTTCCCCGACCCAAGTCTGCAACCACCAGGTTGCAAATCCTTGCAGGTTTACCAACACGGCTAGGCCGATGACCAGGGCAACCGCAACCTCCAATGCCCCCGCTTCATTTCGCAGCGGCACAATCGCTGCCCATGATTTGGGTAAAGACTTGTGCCCGAGGACATTGTCCACCGCAATCTTAAGTGGCAGAGGATAGAGCAGGGTTAAAGGCAGGGATAGCGCATTCAGCGCAGCAATCAGGGCTAGCTGTGGCCAGCAGCGTCGCACTTCCAGCAAACTCCGAGCCGTAACCGAAAAACGCCTTTGCGCCAAAGACAACACAGATATGAGGGGCTTCGACTCGCACCTTACAGGGGCTACTTAGCTGGAGCAAGATTTTTCTACCGTTCATACCTGAGCCGCTCCGCTCGAAAGTACAGGTCCCCTCGTTAAGAAAGAAGCTCCGAGCAACATCCAAAACAGGCGTCCGGTTGATGTGAATTCAATTCCTCCAGGGAGAACACCCCTGTCGCCACCGCAACAATTCCAGCTTCGACCTCTCGCGCCGCAGCAATATCGGCCGGCGTATCCCCCACAAAACATACCTTTGCTCCATCTCCCACTCGCAGGCGTGCTTCCCTCACAGCCATTCGGAAAATCTCGCAGCGAGCCTCACAGTGATCGCTGAAACATCCGTATTGAAAAAAGTGTGCCAGTCCGCAAGCCTGCAGTTTCATCCAACCCACGTCCGCCAGATTTCCTGAAGCAACTCCCAGCAGTTTCCCCTTATCCCCAAGTTGCTGCAAGACTTCTTGGATAGATGGACAAACGACCGCCTCAATCTGCGCAGCATTTTTGGTCACCTCGCGCCGCACAACCGTCAGCGCAACCTCCAGGTCTTTTTCGAATCGTGCTTTCGTCACTCCTCCCCGTTCCGCCGCCGCCCGCAGGATCCCCAAGTCCGTTTTCCCGTGATACTGAATTCCCTCAATCGTCGTGTCCGCTCCAAAAGCCTCCAGCATCGCCGCATGGAGCGCATTCCAATGCACTAGGTCACGCGTCGACAGCAAAGTTCCATCGATATCGAATAAGTAGGCATCGGCATCACGAACCCTCAATCCGCTATCTTGTGCACTCGCCGTTCGCAAACTCACATCCGTCCTCACTGGCTTCAATCCCTCTTGTGGATGCGGTCCATATTGGGATCGTTGTGCTAATTCGAGTGCCCCGCCGCAAGCGTCGCATTGCTGAACAACGGCTATCCTTTTCGCCGCATCCCAAACGAAAAGCAAGGCTTCCTCAAGGATATGTCCAGTGTCGACCAAGCCAGGAGATGGATCTTCCGCGATGGCAGCGAGCCGGTGGCAACGCTGACTCTCATGAATCAGCTGATTGGCGCACTCCAGCAGCCTGCCAACGTTCCCGACCGCTCCCTGGATGCACTCGCCGCGAAACTCACAGACTTACTCGCCACAACTTTTCTGTGCCCTCACATCGATAGCTCTTCCACATGCTTTGCCATGTTCGCGGAGATCCAGCGAGTAACGCAAATTGCCTCCGCCAAAGTCTCGCCTCCAGAGGGTTTCGCCTATTACGCACTTCACCCCTCCCAATTCGCCGATCCTTTTCCCGATCGATCAACGCCCGCCAGCGCGGCCATCGTGGGCATCCGCACGATCGGCACGACCCTGAGTGCAGTTTCTGCCGCTAGTCTCCGACTGCGCGGATGGAATACATCCCGCATCACCGTCCGGCCCCAGGGAGACCCTTACAATCGCGTTGCACAATTCAGCCCCGAGCAACACAAGCGGATTCAATCCGCGCTCCATGATTCAGGTGCATTCATTGTCGTCGACGAAGGCCCCGGCCTGAGCGGCTCGTCCTTGTTGTCCGTCGCCGAGGCGCTTGAAAACGCGGGGGTGCCTGCCCATCGCATCACCTTGCTCGGAACTCGCCAACCCGATCCGGATGCGCTCTACGCCTCCAACGCCACCCAACGGTGGAGCCGCTTTCATTGGAGGTGTACCTCCAGTACCCGCTACTGCGATATTTCAGGTTCTCCCTGCAAGCCGCAACATCTCTTGAAGTTCGATGGCCTCGGTCGATTCGGAAACACGGTGCGCGAGCGGGCAGAACTCCTTTGTCATGCCGGCTTCGGACCGAAGCCCACCAAATCCACTGACGGCCTTACCCAGTACGATTTCGTGTCCGGAACGCCTCTCACCAGATCCGACATCTCCTTAGAAGTACTCGAAACCATCGCGCGCTACTGCGCCTTCCGTGCACGCGAGTTCCACACTTCTCGAACTCCCGAGCACAACCTGCGCAGCATGGCCCTGCTCAACTGTGCTCTGGAGTTCAGCCTCGAACCGGACCTTCGCGAAGAAAGCTTCTTTGCCGAATCGCCGATCATTCCGGATGGCCGAATGCTCCCCCACGAGTGGATTCGCACTCCCGATGGCCAGTTGTGCAAAACCGATGCCGGCTCACACGGGGATGATCACTTTTTCCCCGGGCCAACCGATATTGCCTGGGACCTCGCAGGCACAATCGTAGAGTGGGACCTGTCACCGGCCCAAGCGACCTTCCTGATCGCTCGATATACGAAGATTTCCGGGGACGACCCCAGCGCTCGCTTGCCCGATTTCGTAGTCGCCTATGCGGTCTTCCGCCAGTCTTTCTGCTACATGGCGAGCTTAGCTGTTTCAGATCCTCGAGAACGCAGCCGCCTGCAGGCGCATCAACGGGTCTACCGAGCCAAACTGCAATCGATACTGCGCTCGCAACCCACACGTCCCGGACGATCCATCGCTTAAACCGGCGCCGCCACCAACCGACCTTATGCGGCCCTGCGTCGCGATCCGGTTTCCCGCGTACTCGATTTCCGACTCGTAGCCGTGGCGAGCTTCTTGCCTGCTGTTGCCCGTCCACGCCGGCTTTTCGGCCGCGAGCTCTTTCCAGTATTCTTCGAGGTTCCGCGCGCGGATTTTCGCCCACTCGACGAACTGCGAGTACCTCGAGCAGCGTTGCGACCGCGCGCACTCGATTGGCGGCGCGCGTTTCCAGTTGCACCCCGCGTGCTCGCGCTACCCCTCCGAGAGCCTGCCTCTGCCGCGTCAGCATCCGCGCCCTCGAGGCCCTCGTCCTTGTCCTCCACCGCAGAGGTC
>QIAI01000274.1:2040-7886 GCA_003224995.1 Acidobacteriota bacterium | reverse complement strand
GATCACGTCGGGGTTGGGGAGCGGGATATTCGTCGCCTGAGCGACGTTGTAGTCGGTGGCGCTGATACCCTCGATCAGGTAGTTGTTATTGTCCTCGCGCTGGCCGTTCACGATCACGCGGACATTGCCGCGGCCGAGCTGCGCGGAGGCGTTCAATTCACTTTGCGCACCAGAAGAGAGCGTCAACAATTGCTGAAAATTCTGCGTGGCCAGGGGAAGGTCCCGGATGGTCTTCGACTCGATGGCTTGCCCAGTGGTGGCCGTCGTGGTCTCAACCGTCTGCACCAGGGCTTGTACCTCGACCTTTTCCAATACCTGCAGAGGCACCAGCTTGGCGGTCATGCGCGTGGTTTCGGTAACGCGCACCACGACGTCCGTAATCTTCGCCTCGCGGAAGCCACCGTTTGTGATGTCAACCGTGTAATTCGCGACCGGCAGAAGCGTGGCGGTGAACGATCCCGTGGGATCGGTTTTGGTGCTCCGGGCCACCGTGCCGGTGTCCTGGTTAATGATCCGCACATCCGCGTTGGCAACTACGGCGCCAGTTTGATCGAGCACGGTGCCGGTGATGGCGCCGGTTGCGCCGCCTTGAGCGAAAGCTTGACCAAGCAAGGAAATCGCGAGAACTACAAACCACAACGGGCTGCGAAGAAACTTGGACATACACTCCTCCCCCACTCGGGGTTCATGGTCAACTTACCGGTTGAGTACCAAGGACAGCGGACAACAACATCCCCATCTTCCGCCCGCGCACACTGATTGCAGTGCGCTGCGGCTCTGAACACCTGAATCAACAATTCTCCCGCCTGTGCTTCCGGGGAAATCGTGATCCCGGGGTGAACTCTAATTGGCTTGGAGTTGCGAAACAGGGTACTCGAAAGGCTAATGAGGTTTCAACTCATGTTGGCGAAAAGAACCAGAAGAGTCCCTATTCACAGCACTCGACCGCGGGTCACAGCCCCTTGTAAGCTCCACCATCTACAAGAATTGTCTGCCCGGTAACGAACGAAGCGCGCTCCGAGGCGAGCCAGACAATGGTGTCGGCTACCTCACGCGGCTCGCCAATGCGTTTCTGGGCTGCGTCTACGGCCCAGGCATCGAATACCTCCCGCTGCGATTGTCCGGATGCAGCCGAGCGAGTCTTCGCAAGCTCTTTCAGACGATCGGTTGCGGTGAAGCCGGGGCCAACGTTGTTAACTAGAATGTTGTCCTTGCCGAACTCATTGGCGAGGCTTTTGACCAGGCCGACAACGGCGGCGCGGACCGCGTTCGAAAGAACCAGCTCGAGCACGGGCTGCTTGGTGGTGATCGAGGTAATGGTGATGATTCGGCCCCATTTGTTCTTCTGCATGTGCGGGATGACTTCGCGAGCGAAGTAGACGGCGCTGAGGAAATTGGTGTCGACAGCCTTCCGCCAGTCGTCGAGAGAGGCGGCGAGGAAGCTTTTGGCAGGCGGCCCGCCGGCGTTAGTGACGCAAATGTCGGCGGAGCCGAACCTGGAGACGGTCGCGGCAACAAAGTCGCGGACGGCGCCGGCGTCGGTCACGTCGAAGGCTTGGGAAAACACCTCGACCTTGTGTTGTTGTTGAATCTGGGTGACGGCGGCGTTGAGGGATTCAGGATTGCGGGAGCACATCGCAAGCCGGCAGCCCTCAGCGGCAAAGGCTTGGGCCGTCGCGCGTCCAATACCCTGGCTGGAGGCGGCGACCATCGCAACTCGATTGCGGAGGCCGGTTTCCATAGGCGGGGGATTATAGCAACAGTCCTCGGCGACATTGGTTTCGCTTGCTTGCGGGCGAGAATGGCGGGTAATCTGGAAAAAACAGGAGAGATTGCAAACTATGTCAGGGACCCCGCGGTACATCTGGATGGATGGCGAACTTCGGCCCGCGGCTGAGGGCGTTGTTCCTTTTGTGAATGCAGGCCTGCACTATGGTTACAGCGTGTTTGAGGGCATTCGCTGCTATGCCACGGAGCACGGCCCCGCGGTATTCCGCCTCGACGAGCATGTGGAGCGCTTGCTGGATTCCGCGCTGGTGGTCGGATTCCGCGACCTGCCCTTCTCCAAAGTGCAGATCTGCGAGGCCATTCACCAGGTGATCGCGGCGAACGGGTTCACGTCGTGCTACATCCGGCCGCTGATTTTTCTTGATGGCGCCATGGGCATGGTGGTCGACGCGGGCAAGCCTCGGCTGATCATCGCAGTTTGGGAGTGGAAGGCATTTCTCGGCGAACAGGCAAAGGAGCGCGGCATCCGGGCAAATATTTCTTCGTTCACGCGACTGCATCCCAACATCATGATGACCAAGGCGAAGGTCTCGGGAAATTATGTGGGATCGATTCTCGCCAAGACCGAATCGCAGCGTCTGGGCTTCGATGAAGCCATCATGCTCGATCCTTCGGGCTATGTCGCCGAGTGCACCGGCGAAAACATTTTCGTCGTGCGCCATGGGGTGATCTACACCGTGCCCAAGGCTTCCATCCTGGAAGGCATCACGCGCGATAGCCTCATCACGATTGCCGGTGACATTGGGTATACGGTGGTCGAGGAGCCGATTTCGCGCGACCAGCTTTATATCGCCGACGAAGTCTTTGTTTGTGGGACTGCGGCGGAAGTGATCGGCTTGCGCGAAATTGATTTTCGCACGATTGGCACCGGGAAAACCGGTCCGGTCACCCGAGAACTGCAGAAGGCTTTCGACGATCTGACCAGTGGACGGCACGCTCGGTCTGCACAGTGGTTTTCGCCAGTGCCGGCAATGGATGCCACCGCCAAAGCGTAGGATGGTCCGGAGAATCTGCACACACAGCGCGTCTGTGGCAGTTCTCCGCAATCCCTGCGGTTTACATTTAATCTCAGTCTTCGATTTCGATAGAGGCAATCCATGAAAGAACATCGGCGTCAGGCGGAAACCGAGGCGGTTCGCGGCGGCATGGACCTCAGCAAGAAGAATGGTCCGCTGAGCACCCCCATTTATCAGACTTCCACGTTCGAAATAACCGACATGGAGGAGCAGGTCCGGGCAACGTCGACCGATCACTTCTACACGCGTTACGGCAATCCCACCCACACCGTGGCCGAAAACGCCATTGCGGAACTGGAGGGCGCGGACGCTGCCTTACTGTTTGCCTCAGGGATGTCCGCAATTACCACCACCGTCCTGGCCCTGACCAAGGCCGGCGATCACATCGTGGCGCAACGCGACATCTATGGCGGCGCGACCAAGTTCTTCACTCAATGGCTGCCGAAGTTTGGCATGGAGGTCACTCTCGTCGACACGACAGACTACGAGCAGCACGCACGAGCCATGCGGCCGACTACGAAGATCCTGCACCTCGAGTCTCCGACTAACCCCACCCTGCGCGTGGTCGACCTGAAAAGAGTGGCGGCCTTGGCCAAGGAACACGGCGTCGCCACTCTCATCGACAGCACATTTTCCACGCCGATCAATTGCCGCCCGGCCGAATTTGGCATCGATCTGGTGATGCACTCGGGCACAAAATATTTCGGAGGCCACGCCGATTTGATCTGCGGGATCGTGGCGGGCCGCAAAGATCTGATCGACACGATTCACTCCACCCGCACTACCCTGGGCTGCAACATGGACCCGCACGCCGCCTGGTTGTTGCTGCGCGGCATCAAGACGCTGGCCGTACGCGTGCAGCGGCAGAACGAGAATGCCTTACGAGTCGCACAATTCTTGAAATCCCATCCCAAAGTGCGCAGCGTCAGCTATCCCTTCCTCGAAGGACATCCGCAGCGCGCGCTTGCCATGCAACAGATGCACGGCGGAGGCGGAGTCTTGAGCTTCGAGGTGGAGGGGACAGGTCAGGACGCTTGCCGCTTCGCAGAGGCTCTGCAATTGTTTACCCTGGCGCCCAGCCTGGGCGGAGTGGAGTCGCTGGTGACCATCCCGGTCATTACCTCGCACTCCATGATTAGCGCGGAAGAGCGCGCAAAAATCGGCGTGACCGACCAGATGGTGCGGCTCTCAATCGGAATTGAGAATGTGCAGGATCTCATTGCCGACCTGGAGAGCGGGCTTGCCGTAGTGAAGGGGCAACGGCAGGTTGAGGCTTTAGGCTCTCGCCGCTAGTGTCCTGATCCGCAAATTCGCGGCATAACTCTGTCATCTCGACCGGAGCGAAGCGGAGTGGAGGGACCTTGTGCTTTAACTCTGTCATCCCGACCGGAGCGAAGCGGAGTGGAGGGACCTTGTGTTTTAACTCTGTCATCCCGACCGGAGCGAAGCGGAGTGGAGGGACCTTGTGTTTTCAACGACCGGTTCTCTTCACTTAGGGTTTTCCTAATGCTATTTATTTCTGGGACACCATCCCGTTTCACAGCATCGTGCAAAAAACATTCCGGCCTCTTCAAGGCCGGAATGTCTGCTGCTTGCGGATTGCGCTCTCGCTAGAAGATGAACTTCGCTCCCAGTTGGAGAATTCTGCCATTGTGGGCCGCTGCCGGACGCAAGTAAGCATTGGCTGAGGTGCATGCAGGATCTCCAGCAGAGTTGTTCGCGCCGTAACAGGTAAGGGTGCTGTTAGCGTTCCCGAAGGGGCTGTTATTCGCCGCAGAACCGCTGTCGCCGCCCAGCCACGCGTACTCGATGTGATTAAACACGTTGAATGCCTCGGCCCGAAATTCGAAGCCAACGTTCTCCTTGATGGCGAAGTGCTTGAAGATCGACATGTCGAAGTTCGTTCGCCGCGGATTGACGAGATAATTTCTGGGCGTGTTTCCGAACGTGAGACCGCGGGGCGCGGCAAATGCAGAGGGGTTGTAAGCCAACGGTCCGAAACCATCGAAGGGAAAATTCACAATTCCCGATCGCGGGTTCCCCACCAGGTCCGGATACGACTGGGCGGAATTCACGCTGACTCCGTTCGCCACACCCGCGTTGTCACCCACCACTCCATTTGCAACGCTGAACGGTGTACCCGACTGAATCGTGGTGATCCCAGACCACTGCCAACCGCCCAATATTTTGTTCATCAGGCCCGGGTTCTTGAAGAACGGCAGGTCATACACGTAACCCAGATTGAACAAGTGGCGCTGGTCGAAGTTGGAACTGGCCCGCGATCGGGCGAGATCGTAGGTGTTGAGCAGGATCGCGTCCCGGGCGGCAGAAGAGTCATCAATGGAGTGACTGTAGGTATAGGCGCCGCTCAAGGTGAGTCGGCCGACACTGCGTCGTACCGAGAGCTGCAGTGCGTGATAAATCGACGTCGCCTTCTCTTCCAGGCGGCTGACAGATCCGACTCCGGGAAACTGCGTGCGGAACGCATCCGGAAACAGCACCGTGCCGCAGGCGATTCCAAGGTTCACGGCCGGACCCGACGGCAGAGCTCCTGCAGAGCTTGGAGCAAAATAAGGAACCGGCGCTCCGCTTGGGGTCACAGCATCCATCGGCACACCGTTACTGTCTACCGTGGTCCCACAATCTGCAATTGCCTCACCCGGTTGATACGGGTTCTGATTTGCCGCAACGGGCGTGATCTGGTTGATATCCAGAAAGCGCGTCAGGTGTGTGCCCTTGCTGCCGACGTAAGAAACCGTTGCGACGGTGTGACTCCAAAGCTCGCGCTGAATATCGAGATGCCACTGCTGCACATAGGGCCAGACGGCCTTGTTGGGAATGGAAATCATAGCCAAGGGCGTCGTGGAGCCCGAGGCCTGGGGAACGATTTGGCCATAGGAAGTCAGATTGAAAACCGACGTGGTCTGCACTGCCGGACTGGCCGCGGGCTCAAGCGACTCCGCATTGGCCTCGTTTCCGTTGGTATGTTCGAAGAAAACTCCGTAGCCCCCGCGAATGGCCATCTTGCCGTCGCCGGTGGGA
>QIAI01000274.1:582-1953 GCA_003224995.1 Acidobacteriota bacterium | reverse complement strand
CACTCCATTGAACGGATCGCCAACCACGGTGCCATCGGCTAAATTGACCGTGCTGTTGCCCGGGACGTAGCGCTCAATGTCGAAGTTGTATTCCTTGTGGTAGCGATCGCGATAGGTGCCGAACAGGCTGACGCGCATTCCGAGATTCAAAGTCAAATGACTGGTTACGTGCCAGTCATCCTGAAAGTAGGGCTCAAAAATCTTGTAGCGGTTATAGAACTTGGGTTGCGAACTGGTCTGGCTAAATGAGGAGACATTTCCCATTAGCAAGTCGGCGAAGGCGTTGCCGCTGCTCACCGAAGCATTGCTGGTGTCGAACGTTAGAGAACCGTTGGTCGCGGTTCCGGGTGCCGCCAGTTCGTTCTTTTGCGCGGCCACGAAATAGGCGCCGAACTGCAGATTGTGCTTGCCTACAACCTTGGTAATGTTGTCGCGGTAGTTATAAGTCGGGTTGGAGTTGTACGGGCCATTGGGCAAATAGCCTACGTCTTCCTGGAAGTTGTAAATTCCTCCACCGCCGAGACTGATGCCGGGAACTTTTCCCTGGTCTACTCCAGGATACAAGCCGAGAGTCATGGTGGAAGGACGCTTCCATGCGCCCACCGGTACCAGCGTGATGTGGTCGGTGGTATAGCTGGCCACAAATTCATTGAGCAGGGTCGGCGAGATCGTCGCAGTCAAGCGCGCCACCATGCTCACCCCGGGACCCTTGAAATCCGTCTGAATCGTCGGGAAGCTGGTGCCGTTGCTCCAAAGCGGTGTGGGATAGGTCTGTTCCCAGGAATCGTGGATATATCGAAACGTAGCGCGTACCTTGTTGGTGACGTTGTGATCGACGCGGAAGAGTTCTTCGCGCCAACTGGTGGGGAGAGTGGGGGAAGCATTCCAGGTGTTGGTGCCATTGGTTGGCAGTGGAATTTGTGCCATCAACGCCGGAGCATTGTTCTGATCAATTGGGACTAGATTGTTGGGGAAGGGCAACTGAGTGCTTGGATCAATGGGACAGTCAGCCCCCGGGCAGAGATCGCTAAAATCGCCGAACGGGCCGGGCGTGCAATCCGTGGTCGCCCCCGGGCATCCGCGTTCTGCCAGTGACGGGACCGTCACGCTGCCCAAGTTCGCCGGCACGCGTTCCCGACGCCATTCCTGCGACCAGAAGAAAAATGTTTTCTGCTTGCTGGTGTTGTAGAGCTTCGGAATGAAAACCGGACCACCGATGGTGTAGCCGAAATCGTTCTTCTTATAGGGAGGAACGCTGGTTTGCGGAAACGTCTTCGCATTGAAGGCATCATTGCGAACAAACTCGTAAACATCTCCGTGGAACTGATTGGTGCCCGACTTGGTCTCGACTTCCACCGTGCCTGATCCGTT
>QIAI01000274.1:0-459 GCA_003224995.1 Acidobacteriota bacterium | reverse complement strand
GTGCGACCGCCATTCATGCTGAAGGCAACGTTGCCGCCGACGCCGACGCTCGCCTCGTCCTGACCCGACTGGTTGCTGACCCCAGCCACTAGCGTGGCCAACTGGGTGAAGTTCCGACCATTGAGTTGAAGCTGGCTGATTTCCTTGCCCGTCACCGTGCCGCCCAGATCGGAAGACTGCGTTTCAACTTGCGCGACCTCGGAGCCTTCCACCGTGACCTCCGTGTTGGCCGCACCGATCTGCATGGCGACATCGATCCTGGCTTTTTGCGCAACCTGGAGAACCACTCCGCGGACCTCGTATTTCTTGAACCCGGGAGCGACCACCGTGAGGTTGTATGTGCCCGGAGGCAACGCAGCCACTGCCCATTCCCCCGCGGAACTGGTGACGGTTGTCCGACTGATGCCGCGAGTGGTGTTATTTATGGCCACCTGCGCATTAGCGATGCTCGCGCCACTG
>QIAI01000273.1 GCA_003224995.1 Acidobacteriota bacterium | reverse complement strand
ATTCCCATGCGACACATCGCCATTCTGGGGTCGACCGGCTCCATCGGTCGCAGCACACTCAGCGTGGCCGAATCTTATCCCGACAGTTTTCAGATTGTTGCGCTGGCCGCCGGGTCCAATGTGGATGCCGCTTTCGAACAAGCCCTGCGCTGGAAGCCACGCGTTCTCTCGATGGCTTGCGAAGCCGATGCCGACACGCTCCGCAAAAAGCTGAAAGCGATTGGCCTTGGCGAAATCGAAGTCGTGCACGGCCCAGCCGGCACGGTGCGCGTCGCGACTCATCCCGAAGCGGATTTTGTGGTCAGCGCGATTGTGGGCGTGGCCGGACTTGAGGCAACCTACGAAGCCGTCAAAGCCGGCAAGACGGTCGGCTTGGCCAACAAAGAGTGCCTGGTGGCGGCCGGGGAACTGATCACGGCCGAGGCGCGCAAGCAAGGCAAGCCGCTGCTGCCCATCGATAGTGAACATAATGCGGTGCACCAGTGCCTGCGAGGCGGCCGCATGGAAGAAGTACAAAAAATTTGGCTGACGGCGTCCGGCGGTCCATTTCTAAAGACGCCAAAATCCGAATTTCCCTCGATTACCGTACAGCAGGCGTTGAATCATCCTACGTGGAAGATGGGCAAACGGATCACGATCGACTCGGCCACATTGATGAACAAGGGGTTCGAGGTGATCGAGGCCTGCCGGCTGTTTCATGTGCCACCAAGTCAGGTGGAAGTGATTGTGCATCCGCAGTCTACGATCCATTCCATGGTGGAATTTGTGGATGGCAGCATCCTCGCCCAGTTTTCCGTCACAGACATGCGGCTGCCGATTTTATACGCTTTGACCTATCCGGAACGGATTGCTTCCGACCTTCGTTTTCCGGTCATGGACTACCCGCCCGATATGCAGAAATTTAGATGTCTCAAACTGGCCTACGAGGCGGCAGAAGCGGGCGGAGCTAAACCGGTTGCCCTCAACGCGGCGGACGAAGTGGCGGTCGCGGCTTTTTTGGAGGGCCAAATTGGATTCGATGAGATTCCCAGAATCATCGAAGACGTACTTTGTGCAACAAAAACTGGGAAAATGGAATCTATTCATCAGGTGCTTGAGACAGATCAGGAAGCGCGGCGCGCCGCCCGAGAGCGCGTACAGCAATATCGCGGTAGTTCCCCCATGCCGCACGCGACTTCTCTTTCCTGTCCGGGGGAGTAATCGGAAATTATGGAGCATTTTTTAATTACCGCGTTCGCCATGGCCGTCGTGTTGGGTGTAATGATCCTGATCCACGAGTGGGGCCATTATGCCGCGGCGAAATTCTTTAAAGTACGGGTCGAGGTCTTCTCCATCGGCTTCGGCAAGCGGCTGCTCGGCTTCCGCAGGAACGAAACCGACTACCGCATCAGCGCCATCTGAACCATCCGCGCTGGCAGCGCTTTGTGATTGCCATCGCCGGCCCGTTCATGAACGTGGTGCTGGCCGTGGGGCTTTTGACCGTGGTGTACATGGTGCACTACGAGTATCCCGCCTTTGTGGACCAGCCGGGCGTGATCGCTTACGTGAAGCCGAATTCGGCTGCCGCACAGAACGGCATTCAACCCGGGGACCGCATCACCCGCATCGCCGGAATCGAGAATCCTACCTGGGAACAGATTCAGCTCAAAGTCATGCTCAACCCCAACGAGGCGTTGCCGGTAACCATTAACCGGGGCGGACAGACTTTCGACAAGTCAATCACTCCGCGGCCGGTTACTTCTTCGGAAGTGGGCTCGGCAGGATGGAGTCCGGAACAATCGATTGTGGTGGCCGACGTGGATCGCGGGATGCCCGCCGCCAAGGCTGGCCTCAAAGAGGGCGATGAGATTATCTCCGTCGACGGCAAGCCAGTGCGGGTCATCGACGCCTTGATCGACAATCTGCAGGAATCCAAAGACCGGGTGGTCGATGTGGAGATCCTGCGCGGGGACAAGCGCCTGACCTTCAAACTTCAGCCCATCCTGGCGGAGACCGAAGACAAGCAGAAGCGCTATCGCGTCGGTTTTGAAAGCACCGCCAAGATGAAAGTCGGAAAGCTGCCGCCGGTGGCCGCCTTCCAGCGCTCGCTGGAGGACAACAAGCGTTATTCACTAGTGCTGCTGGAACTCATCCAGAAGATGGTGCAGCACAAGGTTTCGATGAAGCAGGTGGAGGGACCGATCGGAATCGGCAGCGCCATCGGGCACGCGGTGACGGAAAAAGGCTGGACTCCGCTGCTGGGATTGACCGCCGGCATCAGCCTGAACCTCGGCATCTTCAACCTGCTGCCCATCCCGATTCTTGATGGCGGTGTGATTTTGCTGCTGCTGATCGAAGGGTTGATGCGCCGGGATATCAGTCTGCACATTAAAGAACGCATTTATCAGGCAGCATTTGTATTCCTGGTGCTGTTCGCGGTGACGGTGATCTACAACGACATCGTGAAACGGTTGCCGCTGGGTAGTTGAGAAAAGTCCAAAGCTTCACCACAAAGGACACTAAGGAATCACGAAGGATTTTCAAGTAGAACCTTCGTGCCACCTTTGCGTCCTTCGTGGTTTGCTTTTTGGTGGTCGCCTTCATGGTTTGCTCGTTGGTGGTCGCCTTCGTGTTCCCCCGCGTCCCTCGGTGGTTTCGCCTTTTGACTCCTTCTCCGATCGCACGCCCGGCAGCCTCCCCAAGAAATGTCATCTTGAGCGGAGTGAGGCGTCAGCCGAACGGAGTCGAAAGACCCTGCGTCCGTCCGCACCGGCAGGAGCCGCACAATCAAAAGCTAGAAAAAACTCCAACCACAAAGCGACGCCAAGTAGCACGAAGCACTTGATAATCCAGGCCTTCGTGCTACCTTCGCGCACTTTGTGGTGAGGGTTTGATCGCCACGACAGCCTCATTTTCTCCGTGATAAACTAGTACTTCCCATGGCCCAGATTCAGCGCAGAAAGACCGTGACCGCCACCATTGGAGGTGTGCGCGTCGGCAGCGATGCACCAGTTGTGGTGCAGTCGATGACCAACACCGACACCGCCGACATCCCTTCCACCGTGAAGCAGGTGGCCGCCCTCGCCCGCGCCGGGTCGGAACTGGTCCGCGTGACCGTGAACAACGAAGACGCTGCCGCCGCCGTCGCGCCCATCGTTGACGAACTCGATAAGCAAGGCATCCACGTTCCCATCATCGGAGACTTCCACTACAACGGCCATCTCCTGCTGACCAAATATCCCGAGTGCGCCCGCGCGCTGGCCAAGTACCGCATCAATCCGGGCAACGTGAGCGTGGGCCGCGAGAACGACGACAATTTCCGAACCATGATCGAAGTCGCGGTCAAGAATCAGAAGCCGGTCCGGATCGGCGTGAACTGGGGCTCGCCTGATAGTGCGCTGCTCACCAAAATGATGGACGAGAATTCCCTGCTCGCCGAGCCCAAAGACGCCCGCGAAGTCACCATGGAAGCGATGGTGGTGAGCGCGCTGAACTCGGCGGCGCTGGCGGAGAAGTACGGCTTGCGTGCGGACCAGATCATTCTCAGCGCGAAAGTAAGCGGAGTGCAGGACTTGATTGACGTCTACCGCGCTCTCGCCGCGCGCTGCAACTATCCGCTGCATCTAGGACTCACGGAAGCAGGTATGGGAGCCAAAGGGATTGTCGCTTCAGCGGCGGCGCTGGGCGTCGTTTTGCAGGAAGGCATCGGCGACACGATCCGTGTCTCGCTCACCCCGGCCCCTGGCGGCGACCGCACCGAAGAAGTTCGCGTGGGACAGCAGATTCTGCAGTCGCTGGGCATTCGCAGCTTCACCCCGCAGGTCACGGCCTGCCCGGGCTGCGGTCGCACCACCAGCACGTTCTTCCAGGAAATGGCCGAGCAGATTCAAACTTATCTCCGCGAGCAGATGCCGCTCTGGAAAGATCGCTACACCGGCGTCGAAGAAATGAAAGTTGCGGTGATGGGTTGCATCGTGAACGGACCGGGCGAGTCGAAGCACGCCAGCCTGGGCATTTCCCTGCCCGGCACCTTCGAAGAACCCAAAGCTCCGGTCTACGTGGATGGACGCCTGTTCACCACGCTCAAGGGCGACAAGATCGTCGCCGAATTCATCGACATCCTGAACGAGTATGTCGAGTCACACTACGCGGCAAAAGTGGAAGTCGCGGCGAAGTAGGAATTTCTCACCACAGAGACACAGAGGGAATCTGCGGAACTAGGGGATTATGTATTTCGTAATCAGGCAATCGTATAGTTGGTAATTTGAGAACCAGAGCTGCAGGTTGGTTACCCTCATTCATTTGCCCTCCTTAAAACTTAAGACTTGTCATCCTGAGCGCAGCGAAGGACCTGCTTTTCGCTCGTGTTCGCACCCGGCTTAAAGCAGATCACCTCGAACCAGCCCTCGCTGAGATCTTCCCATGTGGGATTGGCGGCGCGAATCAAAGCCACTTTCTTTTCGCGCAGCCAGCCTTTGATACGCTTCTCGCGCGCGATCGCGTTGCCCACATACCTGAAGCTTTCAAAATACACCAGGCGATGAAGACGGTATTTGCTAGTGAAACCGGGATTGACGTCGTTCTTGTGTTCCCAGATATGCCGCCAGATGTCGTTGGTGATGCCGACGTAGAGGACTCTCGATTTACTTGCCATGATGTAAACGTAGTAGCGCCGCATAGGAAAGCAGGTCCTTCGCTGCGCTCAGGATGACAAACCATGGAGGGCGACGATGCATCGAATATCACATGGCGAGCGGGCATCGCAGGTTAGCGTTCGTTCTGCGTACGCGTACTTGGGCACTGTCTCTGTGGTGAATCGTAGTTTCACGCCAGCAGCGATAAATTCGGATCCGCGGCCTCGTGATCCGGGTCCGCGAACTTCTTCAACTCAGGATAGGTGCTGATCAACTCCGGCGGAGCTTTCACGCGCTTGCCGGTCAGCATGGATTTCAATTCCAGAGCATTCGCGCCCGCGCGGGCTTCATAGTGATTGTTGGTGATCACGTACGTGGTCTGCGTTTTTTCCGCTACGGACTCGATCTTCTCTTTCCAGCCGCCCAGCTCAGCTTCGCTGTAGAGATAGTTGTAGCGATCGTTGCGGTCGTCGCTGTTGAACCAGTCTTTGTAGTTGCGCCCGTGCAGGCGAATGTAGCCCAGGTTCGAGGTGACGTGCTCCGTCGGCGCCAGCGAGCGTCCCAGAGTGGGTTGGTCGATATTGCAGAAAGCGACGTCACCGCGGGCGAATAACGCCAGCGTCTCGGGATTGTCCCAGCTGTCATGCCGCACCTCGACCACGCGCGGGTACTCGATGAACTGCCGCAAGAGCCGCTCCAGGTACTCGCGGTTCAGGCTGGTGTTTTTGAAGGACACCGGAAACTGGATCAGGAGCGCGCCCAGCTTCCCTTCTCCCGCGATCGCATCCAGGCCCTCGCGGGCTTTGGCCTCGTCCGCATCATTGGGACGGATGGAGGCGGCCGAGGTCGGCTCCATCACCGCCAGCGGGGAATGCGTAAATGAGCGGTGCAGCTTGGCGGTGAAGACGAAATTCGGATTGAACGCAACCTTACGCAGCCAGACCCTGGCCAGTTCCGGCCGGATGTGTCCGTAAAAAGAAGTATTGATCTCCACCACATCGAAAAAGTGCGCCAGGTATTCCAGAGGATGGATCTTCTTGCGCAGTACTTCCGGCGGATAAAACACGTGGTCCCAATCTTTATAGGACCACCCGGCCGTGCCGATGCGAATATGAGACACGTCTGGCATAGGAATGGCGAAGTGGGCGGGAAAGGCTTATTTCGAGAGTAGCATAAACAAGCAGTGTGGCAGAACGACTGCAATCTGCAGTGCTCCTCAGCAAGCGCTCCAATGCAGCTGCTCGAATGCCAACTGCCCGAAACCGTGATCAATGAGCATCGACCTGGATGCGGCGTAAGCCATCCATCATGCTCGCCCGCAGCGCATTTGCCTCCGCCGGGGAAAGCAGGTCCTTCGCTGCGCTCAGGATGACAAGGGTTTTATAAGCGTTATTTTTTAGGCGTTAGTTTTAAGCGTTCGCTCAGCAGCTAGTGTGATGTCCCAGAAATAAACAGCATAAGGAAAATCCTGAGTGAAGAGAACCGGTCCTTTGAAAACACAAGGTCCCTCCACTCCGCTTCGCTCCGGTCGGGATGACAGACTTATGGCGCGAATTGCGGGACAGGACACTAACACCATGAACGCCCGGAACAGACAGCAGTGCGCACCGGCCGCTCTGCTCACGCGGCCTGGCGCCGTCGAGAATCGGCGGAAGTAGCAACGGACTGGGAAGGAGTGAGTGAGGGCCCCTGGGCGCTTACTTGAAGTACATCCACGCGGCAACGGCAATCAAAACAACCGCGAGGACCCAGAGGGAGGAATCACTCATTCCGGTTTTCTTGGCCATAGCTGTCATCTTAACCCGGCGGATTGTTTCCGCAACAGAATCAGGAGGGCCGAAATTGCCCCCTGAACCAAACTAGTCTGCAGGCAAAACGACGAGCCCCGCTAATCCCGGGCGCCCCGGGTGTGGACCTGTCCTCGAATTCAATAGAAAAGCATTCCTACCCAGTAGACGCCGCTGGGGTAAGTGCTGGTTCGCGCGAAGCAAGTGCTCACTGCCAGGTTCTGGAGGTTTTGATTCTCCACCAGGCGCGTAGCCGAGGCAGGCAGAATGTCAGGACGCAAATTGGTGTAGCTGAGGACGTAGTAACGTTGCGCTAGATCATGCATGGGCCGTGTGCCCAGGCGATTTTCCTGGGGCATCGAACAGACCGCCGCATGCAGGGCGGCATCGGTGTGCCGGCTGAGTTCGGGCAGATGCGCGGCACGGCGCGCTCGGGCGACCGCGTCAGCAATGGCGTCTTCGGTTTGCTCCGTAGAAAAGCCGGGCACGCTGTGACCAAAATCCTCGACCACATACAGATGGCCGCCGCTGCGGATGACGCCGAAGCCGGCCACGTTATAGCCGGAGTCGAGCAGGTTCTCGCGATGCGGAGGCGAAAGCATCAAGTGTTGATGCGCCTGTGCTGGGTCATAGTCGAGCGCAACATTCTCGCCAGCGCGATCCAGGTGCAACGTGGAGGCATGGGCCAAGCGGTGAGGAATTGCAAGGGAGCGGCGCCGGCTTGCGCACGAGACTGATTGGCGAGATCGAGCAGTTGCCGTTCGGCTGGTTCGTCGTAGGTTGGAGAGGGCTGATAATCCGAGGCAACCGCGCGATCCGAACTCTTGGAGGCAGCGGGCTTGATTTTTCCTTGTTCCGGCAAAAAGCCGGAGCCTAAGACGAGAGCGACGGCAATGAGGACCCGAAGCATACTGATTTGTGCCTACGCGTCAGCCCTGGGAGGGTGTCAGCCAGACGCAAACTTTCTACTTTGCTCCACAGCCACTCTAGCCTCTAGAATCGGAGTCAGCTAATTACCAATGACCACTGATCTGTGGACCGCCGTACTTCTGGGTGCGCTGTTTGGCAGTGTGCTTGCCTGGCTTGGCCTGCGCTTGCGCTCTGCCGGCGCCGAGGCGCGCTTGTCACTGGCGGAGAGGGACTTAGCGGGAGCGCGCTCCGAACTGGTCCGACGGCAGGAGGCGATTTCCTGTG
>QIAI01000272.1 GCA_003224995.1 Acidobacteriota bacterium | reverse complement strand
ACTCCGACGAAACCACTTTCCGGCGCAGGGCCGGTTGGGGACAACGCAGCGAGCAACGCGCGCGCTTCAATGCGGTTGAGTTCGCAGACGGATTTGGCGATTTGGTCATGCGGTCGAGGACCGAAGTTCTCACCGCAGAGTTCCTGCCGCATTTGCCGCCACTCGTGGCTGAGTTCGTGAAAGCGGCTGGTCCGGGATCATGGATCTGGGTGCTGTTGTGGAGCAAGGATGCTCCCATCGGAATTATGGGGATCAGCAGCCTGGAGGCACGAGTCTACAGCAGCAACGACGAGAACATGATGGTCGCTGTGGGGCGGCAGCTGGCAACCACCATCGAAAAAGTTCGGTTGTACGAAGAGACTTGCCGGGCTTATGAGGATCTGCGCAAGACGCAGGAGCAGTTGCTGCAGAGTGAGAAGATGTCGGCAGTCGGGCAGTTGATTGCCGGAGTCGCGCACGAATTGAACAACCCCCTCACGGCCATTCTGGGCTATGCGCAGCTGCTGGAGAGTGAAGGGCTAAACGATCGTGCGTCGGACTTTGTGCGCAAGCTGTTCAAGCAAGCGCAGCGCACCCATCGCGTGGTGCAGAACTTACTGTCGTTTGCCCGACAACGCAAGCCTCAGAAGACGGACGTGGATGTCCGCAAGATCATCGACGAGACGCTGGCCCTGCGCGATTACGATTTGAAGGTTAACAATATCGTGTTGGAACGCGACACGATGATCGATGTGCCATCTGTAACGGCGGATCCGCACCAGCTCGAGCAGGTGTTCCTGAACATCATCAACAATGCGGTGGACGCAATTCTCGAAGGCGGGAAGGGCGGCAAGCTGAAGGTCCGCATTCATTCGACGGACGGCCAGGTACGGGTCGAGTTCCTGGATTCGGGTGTGGGGATCAAAGATCCGAATCGAATTTTCGATCCCTTCTACACGACCAAGAGTGTGGGCAAGGGCACCGGGCTCGGGCTCAGCATTTGTTATGGGATTATCAAGGAGCATGGCGGCGACATCACGGCGAACAACCGCGCCGAGGGTGGGGCGGTGATCGAGGTGCGACTACCGGCCTCAGGACGCGTGATTGAAACGGAACCGGTCGTGACCCTGACTCGGCGCGAGTTGGCGATCGAGGGACGCGTGCTGCTGCTGGAAGATGAAGAAGCGGTGCTGGAGTTCGAACGAGATGTCCTGGTGGGCGCTGGCGCACAAGTGGTCGCCCTGATGAATGTGGACGAGGCTAAGAGCCGGCTGCGGGCAGAGAGTTTTGATGCGGTCATCCTGAACGGGCGGATGCCAGGCGGCTGGACCGCGCCGGATGCGCATCGCTGGGTGGGCGTCGCCTGTCCGGGGCTGGAGAAGAAACTACTCTTCACTTTCTCGAATATTGCGGAGCCGGAGATCCGGAATTATCTCCAGAGCCATGGCGTGCCATCGCTGGTGAAACCTTTTGAGGTCGTGGATCTCATTTCGCAGGCCCGGCGATTGTTGCAGAAGACCCAGGCGGCGGTAGCGAAATAACGAAAATTGACTCTTCGAAGTTCTTACCCACGGCTTGGGCCGTGGGTTTTGTTTTTGGACTCGGATTGCCGGGTTGCTCCGGTGTGCGAGTGCGCCCGCAGCTGCGCCGAGGATTTAGATGCTTGGCTTGCAGGTTCGGAACGCCTTCCCGACTACGGACGGCGGGGTCAACCTCACAGGGTTTGGCGGAGAGTCTTGGCGTGTTGCTTTATAGCACGTTCGTTACGCTGGTACCATCGCCAGTGGCCTTCTTTTTGGGCTTCCACCAGGCCGGCTTTTTGCAGGATGCGCATATGGTGCGAAATCGTGGGCTGCGACAGATGAATGCGTTCTTCGATATCGCAGGCGCAGAGGCCGACTTCTTTTCCGATGGAGCAGGCGCCCCGAATCTTCAGTACTTGCAGGATCCGGCGCCGGGTCGGGTCGGCGATGGCGTGCAGGAAACGCGTAAAGGCTTGGTCTTGACTGGCCATGAACTAAGAGATAGACGGAAAATCGATGGGTGTCAATGTGGGAAGAATAGATTAAAGATTTCATATTTCAGATTGAAGATTTCAGATTTAGATTGCGAACGCTAAGTGCCAGTTCGGTGTTCAATCTGAAATCTGCCATCTGAAATGCCTTTCAGCATGGTTGGCGCACGACTTCGCAGTGGAGGAATAATGGGCTTGTTTGATGGTGGGGAGCGGAAGGCGCTCGAGCAGAAGATGAAGAGTGACGGGCGGCTGCCGCCGGGACAGTCCCTGACGCTGAAGTGGCCGGTGCTGCATTACGGATCAGTGCCGCGGTTTGATCCAGAACGCTGGGACTTCCGGGTCTACGGGATGGTGGAGACGCCGGTGACATGGAGTTGGAACGAGTTCAATGCGCTGCCAAAGGTCACGAGGCATAGTGATTTTCATTGCGTTACGCGCTGGAGCCGGTTCGATAACGACTGGGACGGAGTGGCATTTCGAGAGGTGCTGCGCCGCGTGAACCTGAAGGACGGCGCAGGCTACGTGCTGGTGCATGCGGAGCAGGGGTTCACTGCGAATGTGCCTCTGGCGGATCTGGATCGCGAGGACGTCTTGTTTGCTACCCATCATGACGGATATCCATTAACCGCCGATCATGGATATCCCCTGCGCCTGATTGTGCCGCATCTCTATGCCTGGAAGTCGGTGAAGTGGGTGCGCGGCATCGAGTTTCTGGATCGGGATGCGCCGGGATTTTGGGAGCAGAATGGGTACCACATGTATGGGGATCCCTGGCGTGAGCAGCGCTTTAGTGAGTGAGAGAAGGCTGGTTTTGAAATCCGATCGCTCAGGCTGACGACAAATTTTTGGGTATTTCGCCCATGATGAAAAATTCTGGGTTGTATGTCCGCAATACGGGCGAACCTACTTCTTCAGAATCGGATTGTAGCCGTCGCCAATGAGCTTGGCTTTTGTAGCTTCGGCCTCTTTGATGTCTCCGAAAGGCCCAACCTGGACGTGGAAGAATTTGTCGAGCGACGACGTGTTCGAGGTGAAAGCAGCGTATTGTTTTTTCTTCAGCGCGTCGACCAGAGCCTGGGCATCGTCTTGCTTGCTGACGGCGGCAACCTGCACGAAGTAGCCAGGGCCGGCAGTGGCGGCCATGGGATCGGGTAGGGCGGAGCCATTTTGAGTTCCACTTTCCTTTGAGGAAGCTTGTTTGGGGGCCGCGTCCGCCTGGGGGACGGGCGGGTTGCCGGTTTTTTGTTCCCCGTTCTTATACAGCGTCATACCCTCGGTGGCTTGAGGCGCCGCACCGCTACTGGATTTTATCGCAGAATTACGCAGCGCCGGCCCGACGGGTGCCTGCGCTTGTTCCGGGCCGCTCAGGGGACGAACGGAGCCGCGGCCAAGCGAGAATCCAAGGCCGAAGAACAGGCCGCACAGTGCGACCAGGCTAAAAAAGAGGGCCAGCATCTTGCCGGTGCCAAGAGTGATTTCCCATAGCTCGCTCCAATGATGTCTTCCGGTCGCAGCTTGCACCGGTGAAATGACCTCCCGAATCTAACCCGCCTTTGCCGGATCAGCTTCGGTCTTTCCCATCAATTTCTGAAGTCCGGAGAAGAAGTCAACCGGCACCGGGAAAATAACAGTCGTGTTCTTCTCCACGCCGATTTCGGTCAGGGTCTGCAGATAGCGCAATTGCACGCTGACGGGTTCGGTGGCCAGCAACTTGGCGGCGTCGACCAGACGCTGCGCGGCGGAAAACTCGCCTTCGGCGTGGATGATCTTGGAACGCTTCTCGCGTTCCGCCTCGGCCTGCTTGGCCATGGCGCGCAGCATCGATTCGGGCATGTCGACCTGCTTGACCTCAACGTTGGTGACTTTTACGCCCCACGGGGCGGTGTGAGTGTCGAGGATGCTCTGCAGGCGGAGGTTGATTTTCTCGCGGTGCGAGAGAAGTTCGTCGAGTTCCTGCTCTCCCAGCACGGAGCGGAGGGTGGTCTGGGCGAATTGCGAGGTCTGGTAGAGGTAGTTGGAAACCTCGACCACGGCTTTGTTGGGATCAATCACACGCAGGAAGATGACGGCGTTAACCTTCAGAGTCACGTTATCGCGGGTGATGATGTCCTGCGGGGGAACCTCGAGGGCTTCCTGGCGCAGCGAGACACGCACAATGCGGTCGACAGGAGCGAAGACGAAGATGACGCCCGGACCCTTGGCCTGGGTCAGAAGGTGTCCAAGACGGAAGATGACGCCGCGCTCGTATTCGGCAAGAATCTTGATGGAGCTGAGCAAATAGATAATAACGATTACGACCGCAATCAATGGCAGGGAAATCATGCCGACGCCTCCAGCGGAGCCGCTTCCCATCTTTCGAAAAGGGCGAAAGGTGGGGCACCCACAGACTCCGCTTAAGCGGATTGTATCGTAGTCGGGAGCGCGGAAGTCCGCCTAAGACGCGGCGCTCGTATTGGCTAGCAAGATGCTGGCCCGTTTATGAAACGAGCGTCGCGACTGGGAGATGAATCAGGAGCCGACAGGGGCGCGACTTCGAGTTGGAGACCACGGACGCCGCGTACCACGACCTTCGACCCAAGCGGCACGGGTTTCGATGAGATCGCATTCCAGATTTCTCCGTGCACGAATACCTTGCCTTCGGGCACAAGCGGGCTCTGGGCAATACCGATTTCGCCGACCAGACCCTGTACACCGGTCACGACCTTGTTGCGGCGTGCCCGCAAAGCAATGCCCATCAGGAACGCAGTAATGAGTCCCAGAGGAGCACTGACCGCAAGGGCGGTGAACAGACGAACGCGCAGCTCTGGGATAGGGCCGTCGATGAGCAGCAATCCTCCCAGGGTGAGCAGGACAATGCCGCCCGTGGTGAGGACGCCGTGGCTGGCGAATTTGGCTTCGAGAGCGAAGAGCGCGAATGAGCCCACGATGAGCGCGAGCGCGGCAAAGCGGACGGGAAGCAGGTTGAGGGCGAAGACGGCGAGCAGGATGAATATGACGCCCACCGTTCCGGGTAGGACGGCGCCGGGATGATTGAACTCGACATAGAGCGAGAGCAGGCCCACCGCTAGCAGGATGAAAGCCACGTTGGGATCCATCAGGCGATCGAGAATTTTCTGTTTGAGGGTCATCTCGAACGGGCGGACGGGTTGGCCGACCAGCTTGAGGGTGACGGTTTTGCCGTCAAAACGCTTGATGGTTTTGCCTTCGAGCTGACGAAAGAGGTCGTCTTCGCTCGAGGCGACATAATCGATGAGTTTCTTGGAGAGCGCCTCCTGTTCGGTGAAGGATTTGGATTCGCGCACGCCGCTTTCGGCAATGTCGACGTTGCGCCCGCGGCGAGTCGCGACCGAGCGCATCAGTGCCGCCAGATCATTTTCCACCTTCTGCTTCATGACATCGTCCATCTTGCTGCCGCCGAGGGTCACAGGATGAGCCGCGCCGGTGTTGGTGCCCGGAGCCATAGCCGCGATGTCCGCAGATTCGAGGATGAAGAATCCCGCGGACGCAGCGCGGCTGCCGCTCGGGGTGACATAGACGATGACGGGGACGGGCGAGTCCACGATCTTCTCGATGATTTCTCGGGTGGACTCCACCAGGCCGCCGGGTGTGTTGATCTCGATCAGGAGTGCCTGGTCATTCTTAACTTTCGCCTCCGCCAGGGCGCGACCGATGAATTCGTCGGTGATGGGCTGGATGGTGTCGTTCACGACGATCTTGAGCACGTCGGCGCAGGACAACCGGGGTGCAAACAGGAATACCAGCAGCGCCGAGGCGGTTCGGAGCTTTCGGGAACATCCCCAGCCGAATTCCTGGAGGGTGCCCCTAAACAGGATTGCGCGCTCTCGAAGAGACGATTTCATCAGTTCGGCAGCGGCTGCGCTTTCTGCGCCAGCTTGGCTGCGACAGCGCGCTTCAGGGTGAGGGCTGAAGGATTGGCGGGCTCCAGTTGAAGAGCCCGGTCGACACTCTGCGCGGCTGCCTCGGCTTTATTGTCTCGCAAATCGAGGCGAGCGAGTAGCAACAAGGGATCAATGAACAGTTTAATGCGCAGTGCAGCTTCGGCTTCGGCGCGCGCACCCGCAATGTCATTCTCTACTTCCAGCGTGCGGGCGAGTCCGGCATGGGCCTCCGCGCTGGATGCGTCGAGTGTGGCGGCTTTACGGAATTCCTTCTGCTCCTCCACAGCGAATCCCTTGGTGAGCAGTTCCTGACCCCGGCTTACATGGAATTGCGCGTGGATGACGGGGTCGGTTTTGGCCAGTCGCTCTTCGGCGGCGGCCTGAATGCCAAGAAAAAGCTGGCGGAAAGAGTTCTCTTCATAGTTGGATTTGAGGCGCTGCGCCGGAATTTTGGCTGTCGCCACCGGTGTCGATGAATCAGAAATCTTACTTAAAAATAAATGTGCATCAACGTCTTCCGGCTTCAGTATCAAGTATTCCTTGAGGAAGTGAACGGCGTCCGGGCGATCTCCGGTTTGGGTAAGCGTCACCGCTAAGTTGACGTTGAAGTCGGGATCGCTGGAGTCGGCCTGCACGGCTTTCTGGAAGTAGTGCGCCGCCTGCCGATTGTCTCCCAAGCGGCTGGTGACCACTCCCAGGTTGTTCAAGACTCCCGGGAGCGGTAAGCGAGTGGCGACAAAATTAAAAGCAGTCTGAGCACGGGAGAAATCGCCTTCGTAGCACGCTGCCAGACCGAGATAAAAGTTGGCTTCGCGGGCAGGCGGGTCGCTTGGAAGAACCTGCGCGAAAGCCGCAATCGCCTGATCATACTGGCGGTCGTCGAAGTATGTGCGGCCGAGTTGTAGGAGAGCTTCGTTGTAGGTAGAGTTGAGGCGCACGGCTTCGCGGAAGTGCTGGACCTTGTCAGCGGTGGTTGTAGCAATAATGCCCTGGATGTAGTTTTCAAGCGCATCGAGCCGGACCGGTGGAGCATTGCTGGCGAAGACCCGCTTGTCCAATGAGAAATTCGGCTGCAATGACCGGAGCAGATCCCAGGCCAGCGCGGTTTGGATGTTGATAAGGTCGGTCAGCGGCCCCGATTCCTTCGACTCAGGTAAGAGCTTGCGATGCTGCATGTCGAGAATCTGGGCGGTCGTGGAAAAGGTCCGGCCATCGAAGTTGTAGCGCCCGAGAATCACATAGTCGACATCCATCTGTTCTACCAACCGGTAGATGGTGGCCCGGGTAGGATGAACCTCGGCTGGCATCCCAGCACGATCATAGGCGCGTAGACGATCATCGCGGGTCAGCGCATAAATGTTCGGTGAGGCGAGCCGCTGGCTGAGAACTTCGGGGAACGCTTCGCTGATCCAGTGGATGCCAGGAGCGGCTGAGGCGTTCTCAAAGGGCATCACGATGATGGTTTCTGTGGAATTGGCGGGGCTCTGGGAGAACCCGAAACAGCTGATCAGTAGCTGCGCGCAGACGAGAATGATGACCGTGCGGATCCGCAAGACCATTCATTATAGCCATGGCTAAAAGGAGCCGCTATCGCATGCTGGCGCTGGGAGCTTTGTCCGCCTCCGGTTTTGGGACGCTTGACGAGGTCGGAGTAATCCCAGACCACCCAGGTAGGTCTGTATTTCCGGTAATCAGGCGGGCTCCGCGTTCATACGTGAAGTAGGACCATGCCCACTGGATAAATACCAACACGCGGTTGCGGAAACCAATCAGAAAGAAAATGTGGATAAAGAGCCAGGAGAGCCAGGCGATGAATCCGGAAATGTGAATTTTTCCGAATTGTGCAATGCCGGCAGCCCGTCCAATGGTAGCCAGGCTGCCTTTATCCCAGTAATGGAAATTTACGCGAGGTCGCCCGGCTAGATCCTTCTGAATCGTTCTGGCGACGTATTTCCCTTGCTGAATCGCGACCGGAGCGACGCCGGGGAGAGGCTTGCCTTGTTCGTCCTTGAGGGAAGCGAGATCGCCGATGACGAATACGTCGGGATGACCGGGAATGCTGAGAACTGGATGAACCAGCACTCGGCCCGCCCGATCGATGGGAACGCCAAGCTGTTTTCCCAGCGGCGAAGCAGCGACCCCAGCGGCCCAGAGAATCACGGGAGCGACGATCCGCATTTCGCCTGCGCGAACAGCGCCCGCCTCGACCTGGGTCACCATGGTGCTGGTGCGTACGTCCACGCCCAGGCGGCGCAACTGCTGCTCAGCGCTGCGGGAGAGGTCCTCTGGATAGGCCGGGAGCACCCGGGGACCGCCCTCCAGCAAGATCACGCGGGCGCGCGACGGATCGATGTTGCGGAATTCGTGGGAGAGAACATGCCGTGCGATTTCCGCTAGAGTTCCGGCGAGCTCGACTCCGGTGGGTCCGCCTCCCACAACTATGAAATTCAAGGGTTCGTTCTCGGCGCCCATGGCTGCCTGGCGCTCGGCCAGTTCGAAGGTGAGAAGCACGCGCCGTCTGATTTCCAGTGCATCTTCAATGGTTTTCAGGCCGGGCGCGAATGGCTCCCATTCGTCGTGACCGAAGTAGGCGTGGGTGGCGCCGGCGGCAACGATGAGATAGTCGTAAGCCAGATCCTGCTCGGCGGTATGCACGATTCTTCGTACGAGGTCGAAGCCTTGGACCTCCTCCAACAAGCTGATCACGTTCTTGTCTCCGCGAAAAACCGAGCGGATCGGGGCGGCAATCTCGCCCGGAGACAGTCCCCCGGTAGCGACCTGGTAGAGCAAGGGTTGAAAGGTGTGATGGTTCCTCCGGTCTACGATGAAGACTTGGGCGTGGCTGGAGGCCAGGCCACGGGCTGCGTTAAGGCCTCCAAAACCGGCCCCGATGATGACCACACGGGGTGTGCTCTTGCTGGGGTTAGCCATTACTTATAAGATCGCGGAAATGGCTGTTGGGTCGAAATCTTTTCCGCAGGTGCCGGGGAACGAACCGGAGACTGGGCCGAGGCTGGTTTCAGGGGTTTACCCCTTTCGCAGCCGCCTGGCGCTCTGGGGCGAAGTAGCCCTGATCTTCGGGCTGCTGGAATTGGTGATGTGGACGCCTCGGAGCCTGGTGCACACCGCCCTGATTGTTGCACTGGTTGTGAGCGTTTTGCGGCTTGGGCTCCGCGGGTATACGCGCGAGGAACTGGGGCTGAGGTGGGCTTCAGAAAAGGGCACGGTCTGGATCCTGGGCGCCGGATGCGCTTTCGCGATCGCGATCCCGGGGATTGCTCTGGTGTTGGGACATTCGGTGCCGGCCAATCC
>QIAI01000682.1:1638-3132 GCA_003224995.1 Acidobacteriota bacterium | reverse complement strand
GAACACATTTTTCCAGCACTGCTCCACTTCCTCCACCCACGGCCGAATCAGTCTGCCCTCGAGGCGGACGATCACACACTCCTGCTTCTCGTCGATAGTGATCCTCAACATCGATATCCTGGGAGTCGCAGCTAACAGGAACGGCACTTTCATGGCCAAAGCGGCGGCCGCATTTTTCGCGGCTCCACTTCATCTCTCTCTCCAGATTTCCTGTGGAAAAAGACGAATGGCCGTCAGTTGCCGATAATTAGGCAGAGTCGCAAAAGCCTACTGATCCCCGAAAATGTCCTCAGGACGTGTAGTCTTTTCGATCGATCTTCAGCTTTACCATTTTGGATTGCAGAGTGGTACGCTTCAGCCCGAGTTTCACCGCGGCGCCTCGCGCCCCCGACACCAGGCCGCCGCACTCCCGCAAGACACGGATGATGTGCTCGCGTTCCGTGTTGGCCAATGTAATATCAGCCGCATCCGCCGACCCTCTATCGCGGCGTATCTCCGGCAAAGGCGTTCTTAACACCAGGCCCTCCGTCAGAATGACGGAACGCTCAATCAGATTTTCCAACTCCCGAATATTGCCTGGCCAGTGCCAGTGGATGAGGGCTTCCATGTTCTCGCTCGGAATGGTTTCAATGTGCTTGTCCATGCGGCGCGCCAACTTTTTCACGAAATGGCGGACCAGCGGCGGTATGTCGCTACGCCGATCGCGCAGGGGTGGCATTTGAATGGGAAATACGTTCAACCGGTAGAACAGGTCGCTGCGGAAGGCGCCTTCGCTCACTCGCTCAGATAAATTGCGGTTCGTCGCCGCAATCAAACGGAGATCCACCCGCACCGTTCGGTTCGAGCCGAGCCGTTCGAACTCGTGATCCTGCAATACCCGCAACAGTTTCGGTTGCAATTCGAGGGGAATTTCTCCCACCTCGTCAAGAAACAGCGTGCCCTTGTCCGCCAGCTCCATCCGCCCGACTTTCCTCGTGACCGCGCCGGTGAAAGCTCCCTTTTCATGGCCGAACAGCTCACTCTCCAACAAGCCCGTGGGAATGGCGGCGCAATTCACCTTAATGAAGCTCGCATCTTTCCGCTTGCTCATGCGGTGGATGGCACGGGCGATCAGTTCCTTGCCCGTTCCGGTTTCGCCCAGAACCAGCACGGTCGAACCCGAGGGGGCCACCGTTTTGGCTTGAAAAAGCACATCTTTCAATTCGGGACTGTCCCCGATAATCTCCTCAAAATGCAGTTCGGTGCGGATTTCATCTTCAAGATAAAGCTTCTCTTCCGCCAGTCGATCCTTGAGCGCACGAATTTCGCGGTAGGCTCGCGCGTTGTCGAGCGCGATGGCTAACTGGGCGGCAATCTGGTTCAGGATTTCTTCATCCTGCACGGAAAAGGCTTTGTCCTTCTTGCTCCCGACATTCAGCGTGCCCAACGCCCCCTTGCTGGTAAGCAATGGCATGCAGCGCACCGTTCGGATCCCCGCTCCTAACACTCGCGTCG
>QIAI01000682.1:0-1606 GCA_003224995.1 Acidobacteriota bacterium | reverse complement strand
ACGAAAGCGTCTGTTCCAGTGACACGGATCGACCCGCTTCCACTACTTCCGGCGGGGTCGGCGAAAGCACGTAGGCTCTCATGTTCTGCAGATCGCCCTCATACAGAGTCACTCCGGCGAAGTCGTGCGGCACGACTCTGGTTACGCATTCGGAGATCAAAGGCAGGAGGCGTTGGATCTCCAGGCTCGACGCCAGGGTTCGATTCACGTCCACCAGCGCTTGCAAGCGCTGTTTTTCGTCATGCAGCGCCTCGCGAATTAGCGTGTTCTCCACCGCTAGCGCTACCAACTCTGCTACCCGCTGCAAAAGGCGCCGATCCTGATCGTTGTAGGCATCGCTTCTCGAACTGGCCACGCCCAAAGCGCCCAGGCGCTTCTCCGCCGTGGTGAGCGGCATCGTGAAATATGTGCGAATCCCTTTTGCGCGCAACAGGTCCAAAACACGAACAAATCGACTCTCCCCCTCCAGGTTGGGAAACAACAATTCTTGCTGATTTTGCCAGGCCCACCCGCTGGGAGATTCTGACAAAGGAACTTCGATGGGCAGATCGGACACCACCGCACCTTGTTCTCCATCCCACCAATGCAGTTCCATGGTTTGGTGCTGGGGATTGTGCAGCGAAAAGTTCAGGTAATGAAAGTCAGCGACTTTCTTGAGGCCGAGCACCATCTCGTGAAACAACTCTGGCAGGGTGCGATGCCGGACCACGAGATCCGCCATCTCGAGCAGTGCGTCGTAGCGACGTAAGTCTCCCGAGCCTTCGGGATGGATATCAGGGCCAGACTGCATTCGCAACAAATCGCGCCTGCGCCCTCATCGCAAGGCACGCCTCCAGCTTAAAAGGCGACGCCGGATGATAGCGTCTTTTAAGCTTCCACGAAAAGTAAAATCTTCTAAAGTTGTTATCTCTGCTGCATCAGGTTGTCCTCGCGTGTTGCATTTTTTCTTGGCTCTATCCGGCTTTTCCGATTCCGCACTCGAATCCACCGGGGACTGTCTCAGGGCACTGCGTTCGTGACAAACTCGTATAATGGCCATATGGCACGCGGCTGGGAAAGCAAGTCGGTAGAGGCGCAACAGGCCGAAGCCATGGACAACAAAGGGAGTAGCCGGTCCCTCTTGACGCCGGAACAGGCCTCCCGGAAGCGTCACGTCGATGGCCTCCTGCTCTCGCGAAAGCGGGTCCTGCAACAGTTGGAGGCAGCCCGCGACCCGCGCCACCGTCAGATATTGCAGCGAGCATTGGCCGATCTCGATGGAAAAATTCAGGAGATTCGGTGAATACGGAGCCGCCCTGTTGCGGGGAATTGCGGAGTGTTCCCGACTCGACCCCCAGGCTTTCCCTCCGTGGGACAGCCTCCGCGGTAACCCTCCGCACCGGCGATTACCATTTTCAGCTCACGTATAATGACCTTACTCATGAAAGCCTTTGTCTACGTCTCGCTGAAGAAAACTGTCCTCGATCCGCAGGGCAAGACCATTCAGGGTTCGCTCAAAAAAATGGGCTATAAGGGCTTGGACGACGTTCGCCAGGGCAAATATTTTGAGCTGACCCTCGATGGCAACCTAAGCAAGCCGGAAGCCCAGTCGGAAGTCGAGCGCATT
>QIAI01000271.1:10173-12031 GCA_003224995.1 Acidobacteriota bacterium | reverse complement strand
ACAAGGCAGCCACCGCAAAATTTCCGGCGCCCAGTGCTTTCATCAATCCTACTTCGCGGCGCCGCTCAAAGATGGCGGTTGCCATCGCCGCCGACACCGCCAGCGCGGAGGCGAATAGTGCCGCCAGTGTGATCAGCAGCATCAAGCCTTTGATCCTCGACAGCACCGTGCCTTCATTCTGCGCAACCTGGCGGATTTGCTCGGCATGGGAATGCGGAATCGCTTCTTGCAGTTGATAGGCAATCGACTGCACGTACGGAGAGCAATACCAGTGGTCCCAAATTTCTCCGCTCATCGACTTCGGGTCTCGGCGGGCCAGGGCATCTTCCGGCTTGGTCAGCGCGCTGACATAGACCCGGCGAACCGTGTCCGGCTTTCCCAGAATCTGCTGGGCGACGCGAAGCGGAGCAACTACTTCGTTATCCTCCGCGCCGCCCGTGGAAAGGATTCCCGCCAAATTGTGCTTCTGTCCGGCAATCTCGACCGCATCCCCTTTATGTAAGCCGGCTCTCCGAGCCAGGTTCTCGCCCGCTAGAACTTCCTGGGAATCGTCGGCCGGCCAGGCGCCCTCGACCTTCCACCAGGGATGCGTGTTGCGCACACCGGTCGTGAACTGCTCTTTGCCGAAGGCGAGTCTCTTGGCGAAGTAGGTTCCGACGACAGTGACATCCTGCGTGCTGCCCCCATACACCAGCGAAACATTCACCGGCAACATGGGCGAGAAGCCCAGAATGTTGTTTCTCCAGAAGGTGCCTTTGATCTTGGGTAAGTCGCTTTCGCTCAGGAAATTGCCGTCGCTCGGCGGCTTGAGGTTTACCCCGCCGATTTCAACGTCGATGGTGTCCTCCTGCGGGGTGATCAGCAGGTTAGCGCCGTAACTGCGCAGTTCGCGATTGATCTTGTCACCAATATCCGTAGCGACTGCAATCATCGCGGTTGCAATCGCGACACCTAACGTGATCGCGATGCCGGCCAGCAACTTGCGCCGCTTCTGCCGGCGAAACGATTCGTAGAGGAGGCGCGCGAACATGGCCTATTTCTGGAAGAAGCGGGTCTGGGCGGCAACATCGGCTTCCTGGATGATCACCGCGTCGGCGGTGGTCTCCGCTTTGAGGGGAATGGGATTGCATCCGCCGGGCATGCCCACCGACTGTGGATTAATCGGCGCGGCGCAGTTCTTGCACACCACGCCCGTGGTTCCCTTGTAGAACCCTACCGACCCACAGATTTCACAGGCGTCGAGCACGGTGGCGATTTTGCCATCGGGCTTCTGATACAGCCAGAAACGGACGTCAACCCCGTTCTCGGTGGCATGGTAGAAGTGAATGTCTCCATCCGAAACCTGGTTCAGCGGGATCGAGGCCTTGCCGTTCACGAACGCGATCTCGGCGGCCTTCTGCGGCGCACTCAAGCTCTTGGCATAGATGAATTCCGCTGTCACCAGCATGATGAACAGGAACGAACTGAGATACACGGAGCCCATCCACAAACGCTCGCGGCGCGCCGACCACAGCGCCTTGCGTCGTTCGGCAGGGGTGACCGCGTCGGGGGCTGGCTGGCGCGACTTCACTTCAAAAAGGACCATCAGGGCCGCCAGCGCAAAAATCGTGATGAAGAAAAATACGTCGTTGCGGACGATTGGACCGATCAGGGCCATCTCCTGCTTGGAGGAGGGAAGCACTCCGTTCTCCGACAACTCGTGCAGGCCGCTGATGATGAGCTGCGCCGCGACAAACCACAAAATCACCGTAGTAACCCGGAAGAATTTCTGCAGGTTGATGCGCACGCTGCCCTTCACAAACATCACTCCAAAGGCCACCGCGGCGAGCACTCCCAGCACCGTACCAGTAAACGTCAT
>QIAI01000271.1:3108-10147 GCA_003224995.1 Acidobacteriota bacterium | reverse complement strand
ATGAGAAAGATGAAAAGAAACACGCCAATGCGGGAGCTGCCGCTGGCCAGAGACTGGAGTTTGCCCTCGATTTCGCCCTTCATCTTCCTGCCGGTACGCATCATGAAGATGATCATGGTGATCACGAAGAACGCTGCCGCCAGCATGACCCAACCCTCCACGACGTCCTGGTTGAGGCTTAAGCGAGAAATGAGAATGGCGACCCCGATACTGCCGGCGAAGGCGGCGCCCAGCCCAGCAAACACCGACCGGCGCAGATCAACCCGCCCGATCTTGCTCAGGTAGGCGAGGGTAATGCCTACGATCAGGGCGGCCTCAACCCCCTCGCGCAGCGTGACTATGAAGGCCTGCAACATGAAAAAAGGGCACCTTTGATTTTGAAAATGAATTTCAATTTCAACTTTACTAGGATAGCTGTTGCCGTTGCGACCCGTCAACGCATCAAATCACGCGCTCTTGTGATGTCGATCACAGGAAGCAGGTTACAGGCGCCGCAAAAATCGCTGCGCGGCTTCGAACTGGGGAAACCGCTTTTCTTCCGCGCGGAATTCGGCCGCAAATGCAGCATCTCGTGATACACGATGTACTCCACCGCATAGCGGGGAACGGCGGGGTGATCGAAGATCCGGCTGACCACAATGGCGTTGTGGGCGGGATCGTAGTGCCCCAGGATGTTGCGGGCGCGGCGCTGGCTCCACGTCATCTGCGGGCGAGCCTGCATGCCTCCGAAAAAGCGCAGGTTCAGCTCTTCGAAGACTGTTTCCAGGTCATAGTGGCGCCCCCGGGCCGAGGATATCTGCTTGCGCCCGCGCACCTGGCGAAGCAAATGCGCTTTATTTCGAATTTCACGACTATGAACGTACTTGCGATAGCGGGTGCTATGGCCGCGTTCAATCGGCCTTCGATAAATTTTCGCCAGCAGGATGTGAGCAATGGCCCGCAGCACCGGCTCGGGCGCGCCTTCCAACAGGTCGGACAAGCGAACGTGAAGTTTTCCTTCCCGCAGGCGAATGGTGTTGTTCACGTTGGCGTAGGCGAAGAATTCGACGGTCAGGGGAGGAACCGATGCGCCGGGGCGGAGTTCGAGAAATGTTTCCTGGAAGATTGCGAGAATGCCGTCTCTCACCTTGAAAACAGGTTAGCACGGAGAATCTCAATTGGATGCTGTGGAATTTGAGTCCTTCGCAAGTGGTACCCGCTGCATCAAAATCGCGGTCAGAACGCCCGCCAAACCACTCACTCAGGATTTGCCTTTTTTCCGGTGTTTCCAGATTTCATCCTGCTCCGCTAACAGCTTGCGATGGTCATCGGCGCCGCTGTCGACCGTCTCAATCGCGTTGGACAAGACGAACTCGTATTGTTTGGCTTCTTCCTTCGCACTGCGGGGATCGCTTTTGATGGCTCGCAACTTGGCCTGGAACTCGGTATCGCCCTCGACCACATGCTTCAGCGCCTTTCGCAGATCCGCTTTGCGGCCCTCAAAGTTATCCAGATTGTCATTCAATTCGTTATAGATCGTAAGGAACTCTTCCAGCATGTTGTGCGTCTGATGAGGGCGGTCGGTGACTTTAGGATCGGATCGCATTTGCTCCAGCTTAACCAGTCGAGCGCGCGCGAATTCGACGTAGAGCTTCATTCGCGGCTCGGGCTCTACCGCCGAATCGCGTAGCTGATCGACTTCTTCCTGGGTAAGAGGATCATCCCGCTTCTGGGCAAGGAGCGGAACCGCCAGGCAGAGCAATACCATCATTCCGAGAAACGTCTGCAGACTCTTCATTTCGGATTTTTCCCAAACATGTGGCTCAGTAAGTCGGTGCGCATTTTGTCCAGCGTATCGATGGCGGACTGTACCAGTGACTGGTTGTCGAAAGGCAGGGTGCGTTTTATATCGCTCAGACGATGGGACATCCTGCGCATGGCGATCTCTGCGTTCTTCAGACGATGACCCGTCTGCCCGGCGGCTTCGCCCGCCTGCTGCGCGTAGGAGACCACGTCGTGAATGGCGGCCTCCGCTTCCTCCGTCTTGCCGTCAACGTAAAGCTTGTCCGCGGCTTCGACCTGGCGTTCCGCGATTTGAAGGCAGAGATTGGTGCGCTCGTCAGGCTTGGCATGCGGCACGCGGGCCTTCAATTCTTCCAAGGTAAGCTCTTTGCGAGGAACAGCCGAGACGACGCTTACCAGCAATGTGAGACTGAGGATGGAGAACCAGGTTCGCATGCGTGTTTATTTTTTGGGTTCGATCGTGATCAAGCGATGCCGTGCTTGCCACTCCTGATCAGGATACTTCCCGTCAGCCACTTGAAGGAAGAGGTGGTAGTTGGCGGCCGCCTGATGATAATCGCGCAGGTGGTCGTAGGCTGTAGCGCGCAAAAAATAGCCGACCGGGATCTCGGGCAAGTATTTGGCTCGCGTGTCCAAGGCTTGGATGGCCAGCGGGTAGTGTTGTGCCTCGTTAGCGGCGACGGCGAGGTCGCCATAAGCCAAGCCCCAGTCCGGTTTGAGCTTGTCCGCGGCGAGAAACTCTTGCTCGGCTTGCGAGAATTTCCTCTGTTTCAACAAGGCCCGGCCAAGCTGATGGTGAAGCTCAGCATCTTGCGGGTGCGTCAATAGCAGGGAACGGCAGAGTGTTTCGGCTTCCACGTACTTTGCAGCGTTCAGGTAGACATCCGCCAGGTCACGCTGTGCTGAAACATCGCCGGGCATGATCTTCAGCCCCGCCTGCAGTTCGGCGATGGCGTCGTTGTATTTCTGGTCCGCAGCCAACACGCGGCCGAGTTGAAGGTGGGGAGCGGCTTCATTGGGACGCTGGCTGGCAACCTTGCGTAGGTATTCTTCGGCGTCCGGAAAGCGCTGACCGCGCATGTACACGTTGGCCAACCCCACCAGGGCATCTTGGGAACCTGGATCCAGCGTCAGCACCTGCTTGTATTGCTCCTCGGCATCCGCGAATTTGCCCTGCTTTTCGAGCAGCATACCGGCCGCGAGCCGCGGCTCCGGATCTTTCGGCGAGAGGGCAGAGCCTTGCCGGTACGCTTCCAGCGCCTGAGCGGGGTCTGCGTCTTCGAGTACACGAGCCAGACTCAGCCAAGCCCGGGCGTGACCCTCATCTCCGTGACTCTCCGGTTTGAGTCGAGTGGCGGCTTTGAGGAACTCCTCGGCGCCTGGCTGTTTATTTTTCGCCAGCATCAGGCCGAGATTCAGATTCGATTCGAAAACGTCAGGCTTGGCCGCCACCGACTTGCGGTAGGCTGCGATCGATTCGTCGATCCTGCCCAGCGCGTTGTAGACGAAACCGAGGTCGAACCATGCCTGGTAGCTGGCGGGCTGCGCGGCCACAACCTTCTTCAGTAGAGGTTCGGCGGTCGCGTAGTCTTTCTTTTCGATAGCCGACTCAGCCTGCCCGAGTTCGGCCGTTTGCAATTGGTCCTCGACCGACACGCGATGATGGCGCACCGTCTTGCCGCTGGAGGTTTGCGCGAAAAGGGAAGACGCCATTAGTAGCAGAGCGCAGAAACTTCGCCGGAATTGCCTATTTGTGGCCATTGGAACCCGAAGTTCCATTCCCGTTCAGCAGCGCCGCCAGATACTTGCCCGTATAGGAGTTGGGGAGCTTGGCAATCGTCTCCGGAGTTCCGGCGCCCACCACGTACCCACCGCGCTCTCCGCCTTCGGGACCAAGATCGATCACCCAGTCCGCCGTCTTGATGACTTCGAGATTATGCTCGATGACGATAATCGAGCCTCCCGCATCGATTAGACGGCGGAAAGCCGAAAGTAGTTTGCTGACGTCGTCAAAATGCAGACCCGTTGTGGGTTCGTCGAAGATATAAAGTACCCGGCGTTTGCGTTGTGGCGAGCCGGATGCACTGGGCCGCCCAATGTCGCGAGCTCCGGGCTGCAGATGAGCGGCCAGCTTCATGCGCTGCGCTTCGCCACCGGAAAGTGTAGTAGCCGATTGCCCCAGGCGCAGATAACCCAGTCCAACTTCTTCCAGTACCCGGAGTTTTTCGGTGATCTTGGGTGCCTCGGCGAAAAACTTCAGCGCTTCTTTTACGGTCAGGTTCAGGACTTCATGGATGTTTTTTTGGTGATAACGAATGTCGAGCACTTGCGGCTTGTAGCGCGTTCCTTTGCACTCCTCGCAAATCAATTCGACATCCGCCAGAAACTGCATCTCTACCGTAACCGTGCCATCGCCCTGGCAGGTTTCGCAGCGACCGCCGGGAATGTTGAAGGAAAAGTGTCCGGCGGAAAAGCCCCGCTTCTGCGACTCGGGAAGCGACGCAAACAGGTCACGGATCCCGTCGAAGGCTTTGATGTAAGTGACCGGATTCGAGCGTGGCGTGCGGCCGATAGGCGACTGATCGACGAGCACCACTTCATCGAGATACTCGGAGCCGTCCACGCTATCCCAAAGCGGAGCCGCAGGCGGCGTACCATTGGCCTGCTTTTTATTTACGCACAATGCTTGATAAAGCACATCGTGCAGCAGGCTGGACTTGCCCGACCCGGAAACGCCGGTGATGGCAACGATCATGCCCAGCGGAATGTTGAGATCGATACTCTTCAGGTTGTGGGCGCGAGCTCCACGAATCTCGATCTGCTGCGTTCCGGGCTTGCGGCGATTGCTAGGCAACTGGATGCGCAGCTCTTCTGCCAGGTAACGCCCGGTCAACGAGGCAGAATTCTTCTTGATCTCGGCGAAGGTCCCGGTCGCAATCACCCTGCCGCCATTTTCTCCCGCCCCGGGCCCGAGGTCCAGAATGCGGTCGGAAGCCTTCATGATGTCGGGATCATGCTCTACCACCAGGATCGTGTTCCCCAGATCGCGCAGGTTGTGAAGGATTCGAATCAGCCGATGCGTATCTCGCGAGTGCAATCCAATCGAGGGCTCATCCAGAACGTACAGTGTTCCGACTAGTCGAGAGCCTAGAGACGTCGCCAGCTGAATGCGCTGAGCCTCCCCGCCGGAGAGAGTCGAAGCCAGCCGGTCCAGTGTGAGATATTCGAGGCCGACATCGTTCAGAAAGCGCAAGCGCTCGCGAATCTCGACCAGCAACCTATCCGCCACCGCCGCCTCTTGCGGGCGCAAATCGAGCGACTGGAAAAAGTCGGAAGCCTGCTCGACGGTCATGCTGCAGACTTGGCAGATGTTGCGATCGTTGATCTTGACCTGCTGCGCTTCAGGGCGCAAACGAGCCCCCCCGCAAGTGGTACACATCGAGTAACCGCGATAGCGGCTCAGGAACACGCGCACGTGCAGCTTGTATTTCTTGCGCTCAAGGTGGGCGAAGAAGCCGCGGACACCCGGGAACTTTCCTTCTCCCTCCACGATCAGCTTCTGGTGCTCGGGCTCGAGTTCGGACCACGGCACGTCAACCGAAATTTTTACCTGCTTGGCAAAGCGTTTCAGCTCCGTGAACAGCGGCCGGTATTTCGGCTTAGTCCAGGGTTCGATGGCGCCCTCGTTCAGCGTCTTCGATTTGTCCGGAATCACCAGATCCAAATCAAAGTCGATAGTATTGCCAAAGCCCTGGCAACGGGGACAGGCCCCATAGGGATTGTTGAACGAGAACAGAATGGGCTCGGGTTCTTCGTAGCGGATGTGGTCGCGTTTGCATTCGAAACGCTGCGTGAAGCGAAACTGTTCTGGTGTTTCCGATTCGCACGCAGCGCTCTCGAAGATCACCTCGCCGGATTCGCGATAAGCCGTCTCTATGGCATCCACAATCCGGGGGCGCGCATCGGCCGTGACTACCAGCCGGTCGGCGAGCAGGAAGACGGGAGCGCCGAAATCGACGTCCAGCAGCGACTCCGGTGTCGAGAACTCGAAAATTTGCCCATTCTGATAGAGACGATTGAACCCGCGTGTGCGCAGATCGAGCAGCCGGCTCTTCAACAGGTCGGAAGGGAGATGGGACGCTTCTGCCGATGCTTTTTTGCGGCGGCCGCTTTTTTTCTCGGCTGGCGCAGGTCGGCTGGAACTTGTTTGGAGTGGAAACAGGACCTGCAGCCGAGTGTCTTCCTTCATCCCGACGATGACGTCCGCGACCTCATCCACCGTGTCCTTCTTCACTTCCTGGCCGCACTTCAAGCAATAGGTTCGTCCCACGCGGGCGAACAGCAACCGCATATAGTCGTAGATTTCGGTGGCTGTCGCGACGGTCGAGCGGGGATTGCGCGTGGAGTTCTTCTGACGGATGGCAACTGCGGGCGCGATTCCGTCAATCACATCGGCGTCGGGTTTCTCGATGCGCTCCAGAAACTGTCGCGCATAGGCGGAGAGCGACTCTACGTAGCGACGCTGGCCTTCCGCGATCAATGTTCTTCAGGTTGTGGACGCGAGCGCCGCGGACAACGATGCTGTCAATGGACATCTGTAAATAGGGACCGCCGCAGGTTCGGCTGCGGGCCTTTCCCGGCCGACACTAACATCCGGGTCCCCAGAATGGGCCAGCGAGCCTACGCAATCTCTCTATTATACGGCACGGACGGGACGCTCTTCCGGACGCCGTCCTTCGCTGCGCATCCCTGAAATCGTTTGCGGCGACCTCACGCGGGGGCTCAAGATCAAAGTGAGAACAGTGCCCACTCCGATTCCAGCCAGAAGAAAAGTAAGAGCGGTCTGCGGATCATAGTAATTTCGCATCAAGAGCTCCCCAGGAATGATGATTAGAAGAAAGAACGTGCAAGCATGCTGCCAAAAGCTCGATGTGGGTATGTAAGGAAATATTCCGCTCAGCGCACACTTTTTCTGGAAGGAGTGAAATTTCAACTACCCCGCGCGCAATTCTTTCGCGCTAAGTTCGTTTTGTATAAAGTGAAAAAATCTTCCTTTGCTTCATGTCCACATCTATCCAAGATTTACTGCCATTAGCACCGGTCCCTATGCGGGCCGTCGTGGCACGGGGACGACCTTGATCGTCTCGCGGACGGCACGTTTTCGCTCGTTTGCTGACGTACGGTGATTCACTTAGGGCTCGGATTTGGCCCTTCCTGTGCAACGTGTCTTTTACGCGAAAGCATCACATTAGAGACT
>QIAI01000271.1:0-3072 GCA_003224995.1 Acidobacteriota bacterium | reverse complement strand
CTGGAAGACGTGTTCACGTCGCTCAATTCTGCGGGTTTCGAAAGTGAAGACATCTGCGTGTTTCTGTCGCCTACCCACCCCATCGCGGATGGCGTACGCAACCTCAACTCTGGTGATTCCAGGTCGGGTGCTGAGGTCGGAGTCGAGAACACCGTGTCGTGGCTATCCACGTTCGGTGGCGTGGTCATTCCGGGGGTAGGCTGTTTCGTGGGGTCGCGTGAATACCTGCGCGCGCTGGCGCAAACCGACTGCAGGCCGGAAACGGCCGCAAATGGCGCCGCTCTCACCAGCCTGGGAATTCCCCGCGCTGCGGCCGAACGTCACCAGCAGCGCTTGCGGCACGACGCGAGCCTGGTTTTCGTCAGTTGCGAAGGTGCTGCGAAATCAGAATGGGCCCGTGAGATCTTGCGCCGATTGCGCGCGGAAGAAGTCTGCCTGGTCGGCGAGTCGGAGGAAGCGGAAAAAAGGTTCCGGAGACGCGGAATTCACCTGGTGATCTAGTGTTCTCTATAAGTCTGTCATCCCGATCGGAGCGAAGCGGAGTGGAGGGACCTTGCGTTTTAGGTCTGTCATCCCGACCGAGCGAAGCGGAGGCTCGTACGCGTTGCTTATTCTCGTTCGCGATCTCGTTGTTTTCCGTAGCGAACGGCGAGGCCGAGCCCAATACTCATAAACCCCAGCGGTGGAACCAGCAGCACGATCACCCCTCGACTGATCGCGCGTTGTCCATCCTTGGTGGCCCCACTCGCGTTGGCATAGCACATGGCGCATCCTTGGGCGAAGGCCGGCGCTGCCCACAGCCCAAGCGCGATTGCCAACATGCCAAGTCGCCGCTTCATTTCACTCCTAACGTAACGATGCGGTCGGCATCGCGGAAGAAAAAAATCCACATCAGGGCAAAACACGCCGTCACTGAAATGGTGAGTAGCCAGCGCATCCGCGGCACCTCCGCCTTCAGATGCATAAAGTACATGGTAATCAGTCCTGCCTTGATCACCGAGAGCACGAGCAGGAATTCGAGCATCTGCACCGGCTGCAGAACCTGTTTGTAGGCGAGAACCACCTCAACCGCGGTGAGAAGCAGCAAAGCGCCCCAAACCCATAAGTAAGTGGCCTTGCTCTCACCATGACCTGCAGTGACGTCATGCATCGTGAACTCTCTCCTGTTACACCTTGGTGGACATCAGGTACACCAGCGGGAAGATGAACATCCAGACCAGGTCGACGAAGTGCCAATACAGGCCCGACACTTCAACATCGTTCGCGTCATAGTCTTTCGGTTTGAGGAACAGGATCACGGCGGAAACGATGGCGCCGATCAAAAGCACGTGCACGCCTAGGTGGAAGATATTGTCCGCCGGTGTGACCAGCCAACCAATCAACCACAGTCCGAGAAGGATCGGCAGAAATTTCTTGCGCAGTGCGATGACTCCCAGGTAAATCACGCCAATGGTGACGTGCAGCATATGCATTCCGGTGAGCGTGAAAAACGTTCCGCCAAACAGCGGCACAGCAGACCATGGATTGCCCGAAGGCGTCATCTTGTCGGCGATCAATCTCGTCCATTCCATTCCGTGCAGGACCGTAAAAGCAGCGCCGAAAAACATCGTGGCCAGCAGCCAGTTGCGCGTCCAGGACTTGTCGCCGCGGTTGGCCGCCATGACTGCCAGCACCATGGTCAGGGAGCTCGACAGCAGGCATGCCGTCATGATTGTGGCATTGGCGATGCTCTCTTTGCCAAAGGGTGTAGGCCATGCCGGGTTCGAGATGCGACCGTAGCTGTAGGCGAAGAGCAGGGCTCCGAAGGTCAACGAGTCGGACGCCAGGAACAGCCACATCCCGGTCTTCTTGGAATAGGTGCCGAACAAAGACGGCTCGAACTCGCCGTGAGTGTCGTGGACCACGTGTTGCACCGTTGCCATTGTTGGCGTCTCCTTGCTTGCTAACGAACCATCATCAACAGAACCAGAATGTAGATCCACAATAACGCCATGAAGTGCCAGTACCAGGCCGCAACGTCGACCACGATTCTCTGCGCTTCGACTGGCTTATGCAGAAGCCAGGAAGCCGCAGCGGCATACACAAGCGCGATGATTCCTCCCGCCAGGTGAACCGCATGCGTGGCAAAAAGCAGATACGCGAACGAACTACTGGGCCCGGTATTCACGAAGAAGTGCCGCTCGTGCAGGATGCGCCAGACCAGGAGTTGCCCGGCGAGAAATCCCAGTCCCAGAATTACCGTGCTGCCTAACCACGGGAATTTGCTTTCGTCGCCAAGAGAAACGCCGGGAATCGATTTCACCGGAGCCAGCGCGGCTTGCCGGGCAATTCCGCGACGCGCGAACTCGATGGTGAGACTGCTGAGCAGCAGGACGGCGGTATTGACCAGCAGCAACGTCCAAGGCAGATTGATCGTGATCCAATCGCGCGAGTAGGTGTTGGTTTGTGCATCGAACGAGGGCAGCCCTTTACGCACCAGTAGCGGAGTACCAGGCCGAGACGCGCGCGCCGTAAGCGCTCTCCGTAGTTGAACGCGCCATTGTTTCCGGCGCCATCGCCATTGCCGCCCCCGCCAAATGAAGGCGGAGCGCCTCCGCCGGCATCGCGGGCTCTTGGGTCTTTGACTACAAAATTCGGGGTCACGGTCGACATACCTGAGTTTGAACTAGTGCGCTGTCCCGAGTGAGGGATCAGTCTGCATGACGAAGTCGCGTGAGGCTCCCGGCACTCCGTATTCATACGGCCCGTTGTGCACCACGGGCGTCTGGCCGTTGAAATTGTCGTGGGGTGGAGGCGTGGCGGTCGTCCACTCCAGCGTGGTCGCATCCCAGGGATTATCCGTCGCTTTCGTTCCCTTGAACATGCTCCAGAACAGATTGATGACAAAAATGATCTGTGCCCCAATCGTGATGAACGCGGCATAGGTCATAAATGTCTGCAGCGGGATCAGGTTGTGCAGATAAGCGAGCTCGGTGAGTTGCGAGTACCGGCGCGGATGTCCCGCCATGCCAAGGTAGTGCATAGGCATGAAGATTGCGTACGTGCCGATGAAGGTCAGCCAGAAGTGTGCCT